>NZ_JAAZQY010000002.1:0-149688 GCF_012371315.1 Acinetobacter sp. A1 | reverse complement strand
GACCATACGTTATAGTTGGCTGAGCAAGCATTTATTTGATACTTTGGATGAAGTACAAGATTATGCAACAAACTGGTTGTGGCATTACAACCATGAAAGACCACATCAAGCTAACAAAGGAAAGCCACCTCTAATGGCTGCTTAACCTCTACTTTTAACTTCGGTTATTTATGGGAGGATTACCCCACAAGGTTGGGAGTTTTCGACCAAACTGTCTTATAGCTTCAATACTGAAAATGACGATACTAACTATCAATCGGGTGATTATTTTGCTGGGGATTATGCAATCGGTTATCAATTGAATGATCAACTCAAACTTGCGCTAGAAGGCTATGTGTTTAAACAAACCACAGATGATGAAGTGAACGGTGCCAGTATTGGCAATAAAGGACAGGCGTTGGCATTTGGCCCTGCAATTCAATATAAGAAGGATAACTGGTCATTAGAGGCGAAGTTCCTGAAAGAAACCGAAGTGGAGCATCGTCCTGAAGGACATTCCACCACCTTGAAAATGGTGTGGGCGTTTTAAGGTCTAACTTTATCTAGCATTTGCTCTTGCAGCCTTGCAGTACAAAGCCAAGTTCTAGGACTTGGCTTTGCTTTTTTGGACATTCTTTTCTAAAAAGCTTGTTCTGTGGACTGAGTGCTAAATCAATGCTGTGCTTTATGTGTGTACTCTGCCCAAAAATGATCTAAAAGCTAGAGCAAAGATCATAGAGTAAACTGTTCACACAGGGTTAGAATCAAACATAGCATGTGCGTCTTGTATGCAGGAGAGTCATTTTGAGTCAAACAATTGATACCGATGTGATTATTATTGGTGGTGGACAAGCTGCATTAGCCACGGCTTACTTTTTAAAACGGCAAAAAATCAATTTTCTGATTTTGGATAATCAAACGCAAGCGGGCGGTGCGTGGCAACATGCGTGGGATTCTTTGCAGTTATTTTCTCCAAATACATGGAGTTCTTTGTCGGGTTGGTTGATGCCTAAAACTGAACAGGAATATCCAAAGCGATTAGAAGTGATTGACTATTTAAGGGCTTATGAAGCGCGCTATCAATTCCCAGTGCTGCGTCCTGTGCAGGTCGAAAACATCATAGCTGAAGGCAATGATTTAATCGTTTGTTCGGCACAGCGAAGCTGGCGCGCCAAAGCGGTCGTGAGTGCAACAGGCACATGGAGTCAGCCTTTTATTCCAGCCTATGCAGGGCGTGAACGATTTTTAGGTACACAAATTCATTCGGCCCATTACCGCAATGCTGAAGCTTTTCAGGGAAAAAAAGTGATGATTGTTGGTGGTGGTAACTCTGGCGCACAAATTTTGGCAGAAGTGTCTAAAGTGGCTGAAACCTTTTGGGTTACACAGCAACCCCCAAGTTTTTTAGCCGATGATGTAGATGGACGGGTTTTATTTTTACGTGCCACGGAACGCTTAAAAGCCCAGCAAGAAGGTCGCAGCATTGAACAACCGATTGGCAGTTTGGGTGATATTGTGATGATTCCAAGTGTCAAAGATGCACGGCAACGCAATGTATTGCATGGCCTGCCGCCATTTGACTATTTAACTGAACATACTGCAGTTTGGGCAGATGGAAGTGAACAGGACATTGATGCCATTATTTGGTGTACAGGTTTTAAGGCAGCAGTGTCACATTTGCAAAGTTTGGGTGTGGTCAATGCACACGGTACAGTCGATGTGTCAGAAAATCGAGCGCTACAACAGCAAAATTTGTGGTTGGTCGGTTATGGTGATTGGACTGGTGCAGCATCGGCAACTTTAATTGGCGTTTCCCGAACAGCACGAGATGTGGCAGCGCAAATCGCAGCGTATTTACAGACAACAGTGTAAGGTCATCATTGTGACTAAAAGTTATGATTAAAAACTGAAAACAGCAACTATAGCCATAAAAAAAGCCCTCTGTAGTAGAGGGCAAGAGGGTAACTTAAAAGTATTTACAGGCGCTACTCAAAATAAGCAGTTACTGTTTTGGTAAATCAAACCAAATAAATTGGCTGTCTTGCTTTGCTTCAATCACGGCATCATCAGCAAATAACAAGGCATCGCCTGCTTTCACGGTCTGCTCACCAATGCTGATTTCACCACGAATCACATGCACATAGTTGACCGCTTGTGTTGCAGCAACATCTAGCTGCTTTCCTGCTTGCAATACTGCAGCTTTCACTTCGGCTTGTTGGCGTATATGCATTGGGGCATTGTCATTCGGGCCGACAATTAAATGCCACTGGTTCGGTTCAGCATTTGGGTCACGCTGAATTTGTTGGTAAGTCGGTTCCGCATTGCGTACATTGGGTTGAATCCAAATTTGCAACATGTGCACTTCTTCATCGCCATTGTTAATTTCGCTATGCTGAACGCCTGTACCCGCACTCATCAACTGCCATTCACCTGCACTGATATGACGCTCATTGCCCATGCTGTCACGGTGGGAAATCGTACCATTTAAAACACAGGTCAAAATTTCCATATTGTCGTGTGGGTGTGTACCAAAACCATTGTGCGCTGCAATACGGTCATCGTTAATGACACGTAAAGCACTCACACCCATATATTTCGGGTTATACCAGCTACCAAAAGAGAAACTGTGTTTGGTGTCTAACCAACCCATTTTGACGTGACCACGTTCTTCGCTACGGTGTAAATAAGCATTCATGATCATGCTCCTATCATTTTTTTAATTTAAAGCCATCTTATGCTTTTTTATGTTGCCAACCTACAGCCGTTCTGCAACATGCCGTTCTAAAATTGCAACATTTAGGGTGGTGATCTGTAAAAGCATACTTTTTTCAAACATCAAAAAACCCACGTAAAACGTGGGTCATTCGCTGCCTAAGCAGGGGGATTATACGGTGTGCGATTATTCAAGGAATTTCACAGTCACACCAGAACGTACTTTACGACCTAAGTCATTGGCATCCCAGTTGGTTAAACGAATACAACCGTGTGATGCTGTTTTTGAAATAGTCGATGGGTTTGGCGTACCATGAATACCAAAGGATTTTTTGCTCAAACCAATCCAGATATTACCTACAGGGCCATTCGGGCCAGGTGGTAAAGACAGTGGTTTTAAGTTTTTACCCTGAATAAAGTTACTAGGTGAATAGCTATACCAAGGGTTTGGTGCAACACCCGTAATTTTATAGGTACCTGTTGGTGATGGTGTATCTGCACTACCAATGGTTGCAGGGAATGAACCCACCATTTGATTTTGCTTATTGAACAAATACAATTGTTTTGCACCTTTGTGCGCCACAATCAGGTGAATGTCTTCTGGTAAGTCATTGCGGACATTGGTCACCAATAACTTTTCACCCGCTTTGTTAAATGTCGCATTTGGATTTAATTTCTTTAAGAAATTTTCATCCATGTGGAATTTTTCACCTAGCATTTCACTGACACGGGTGTAGTACAAGCCTTTCATTTTGGCTTGTTCTGCATAGTCATGTGGAATGGACTTGGCATACGGACCTTTTAGGTCAGCTTCAGTAATTGTGTATTCTACAAATGCAGGACGTGAACCTTGACGTGCCACCAAAGCATCCCAAGTTTCTTGGGTTAAAATACCTGTAGGTTTAATGCCGTTCATTTGCTGGAAAGATGCAATGGCTTTCAGGGTATTTTTACCACTGGTACCATCAATTGCACCCGGAGAAGCATGGGCATTATTCAACATGACATGCGCACGCGCATACACTGGAAATTGACCTTTGCCAATATTTTCATACCAAGTGGCATTATTAAGACCGTCTAAAGTCCACGAAGCTTTTGGCGCTGCAGTGGTTGTGGTTTCAACAGGCTGGCTTGGCGTGGTTGTGGTCGGTGCTGCACCTACATCGGCAGTGGTATCTTCAGTTTTGTGTAGATCATCTAAGGTTTGTGATGCCTTATTTAAATCATTTTGTTCTTGTTGCGTAATAGCAGTATCGGTTGCATTGAGCGTGCTTTGTGCTGCAGAAGCTTCTGTTGCTAAAGGATCAATTGGATCTTCAACCGCAGTATTGCTGATCACTTGTGGATTTAACGGTTGTTCAGCAGTAGATGCAGCAAAAGTAGTTCCTGCAAAAATGCAACTTAAACTCATTGCGAGTATTGTGCGAACGAACATGTAATTCAACCTTGAGAATTATTCATTTACATAGATAAAAACTAGCCAAGTATTGCAGAAAAACTAAGGAGATGCAGTAGTTGTTTTGTGTAAATGTGCAAGAGGATGATGCTTTTACCGATGCTTTTGTTTATGTGATGTATTTCACACAAATAAAAATTGAAATTGCACGTAAAGTTCAGGATAAAAAAGACCAACCAGAAATGAAGTTATTAAAACTTCAACCTTTTTGATATGATGGCTGCAAGATTGAAAATGAGTTGGGAAAGTAAATGACGACCTTAAAAAATGATCGTTTTCTTCGTGCCTTATTACGTGAGCCAGTAGATTGCACGCCCGTATGGATGATGCGTCAGGCAGGACGTTATTTACCAGAATATCGTGCCACACGTTCGCAGGCAGGAGACTTCCTTTCTCTATGTAAAAATACAGAATTTGCATGTGAAGTGACCTTGCAACCACTGCGCCGTTATGAATTAGACGCTGCGATTTTGTTTTCAGATATTTTAACCGTTCCAGATGCTTTAGGTTTAGGACTGTATTTTGAGGCAGGCGAAGGGCCAAAGTTTCATAAAACCGTACGTACTGAGCAAGATGTTGCCAATTTACCTAAATTCAATGCCAAGTCAGATTTAGACTATGTCATGAATGCAGTATCGACCATTCGTTCTGCTTTAGGCGGACAAGTACCTTTAATTGGCTTTTCAGGCAGTCCGTGGACATTAGCAACCTATATGGTAGAAGGCGGTTCAAGTAAAGATTTCCGCTATACCAAAAACATGATGTATGCACAGCCTGAAGTATTGCATGCGCTGTTAGGTCGTTTGGCGGATGCAGTGACTGAATATTTAAATGCACAAATTGATGCAGGCGCACAGGCTGTTCAAATTTTTGACAGTTGGGGCGGTGCATTAGCACATCGTGAATATATTGAATTTTCATTGAATTATATGCAAAAGATTGTGTCAGGTCTGCAGCGTGAAAAAGATGGCCGTAAAATTCCTGTTATTTTATTCACCAAAGGCGGTGGCCAATGGCTTGAGCCAATGATTGCAACAGGTGCAGATGCCTTTGGTTTGGACTGGACAACACCACTGAATGTGGCACGTCAAACTGTAAATGGTCGTGCGGCTTTACAAGGAAACTTAGACCCTGCCACTTTATATGGTTCACCTGAAGCGATTGCCAAAGCTACTCGTGCAATGCTGGATGATGCTTACGCCAATGGTGAAAAAACTGGTTATGTGGCCAACTTGGGTCATGGTATTACCCAATGGGTTGACCCTGAACGTCCTAAAGTGTTTATCGATACCGTACATGAATACAGCGCTAAATATCTATAATAAAAGCAATCATATAGATCAGTTAGTTGTAGATGGAAATGGGTAACGTAAGCTTCAGTCGGGTCGTCAAATCATGATGTGGCGAACATGGCTGAAGTCAGGATTTGAATTTTCGACTAAGGCAGCTTCGGCTGCCTTATTTGGAATTTTATTGCTGATTGCATTTGCATTTACAGCACCTATAGCCAGTCAGGAATATTTTGGCTTTTTTCGTTATGACTATTTGCTGTTTTATGCCTTAATCATTCAGGTTTGTCTTTTATATTTAAAACTAGAATCTTGGGCTGAAGCCAAGGTGATTGCTTTATTTCATATTTTGGCAATGATCATGGAAATTTTTCTGACCCATCCACAGATTGCTTCATGGCAATATCCGCAACCTGCTGTGTTTAAAATTATGACTGTGCCGCTGTTTGCAGGCTTTATGTATTCAGCAGTTGGTAGTTTTTTTGCACGTTCCTTGCGTTTGTATCGGGTATCGTTACTGAATTTGCCAACTTTCCCGAATATGCTAGCTTTAGCGGTTTTGTCTTATATTAATTTCATGAGCAAATTTTTTATTCCAGATATTCGCTACGGCTTATTTGCGTGGAGTGTGCTGATTTTCTGGAAAACCAAAATCCGTTTTCAATTGCAACAGCATCAATTGCAGCTGCCAATGTTACCTATATTGTTGCTATTGGCATTTATTATTTGGGTGGCAGAGAATATCAGTACCTTTTATCAAATTTGGCTATATCCAAGTCAGGTCGATACGTGGCACATGGTGGGTTGGGGCAAGTTGGGGTCTTGGTACTTGTTGCTGCTATTGAGTCTGGTTTTAGTCATGCAAATACTTGGTATTCGTGATGCTCAAGGACGATGGACACTTAAAGATGAGGCTCCGAAAACAGACTCAATTCAGAGATGATCTTACGCTACAAAAATAATGCATGACTTTGGTATAAATATTTTGCGTTCTTAGTCGCATCTCGCTATCTTAAAGCGGTGTAATAAAAGTTACACAAAGCAATAATAATGATTCGAAGCATAACTTTTCGGATAATAAATTTCTGGAGTACGACTATGATGAAAAAATTAGCATTGGCTGCAGTGTTGGCAGTGGGTTCTACAGCAGCATTTGCAGACCGTGATGCAGGTTGTGGTATCGGTTCACAAGTTTGGGCAGGTCAGTCTGGTAAAGTGGCTAAAATTTTAGCAGCAACCACCAACGGTATTTTTGCTAACCAATTATTTGGTATTACATTTGGTACTTTAGGTTGTAGCGGTACAGGTACAGTAACTGCACAAGTCGTGACTTTTACCAATGAAAATGCTGAATCATTGGCACGTGATATGGCAGTTGGTGAAGGTGAAAGCTTAAATGTATTGGCTGAATTGCTAAGCATTAAAGCTGAAGATAAAGCACACTTCTTTACAGTTTCTAAGCAAAACTTTGCTTCTATCTACTCTGCAGAAAACCAAACGTCTTTAGAAGTTCTGGCTTCTTTACAAAACGTAATGGCAAATGATGACGTATTAAAAGCATACGTTTAAGTTTGAATGAAAGCCCTGTGTAATTGCAGGGCTTTTTTATACCCAAATACAATGTTGAAATTCAAATTTGCCTATAAAAAACATATAAGATGTCCATGAAATTTTTTGTCTTGTGTACTGCTGCTTTTTTATCTCCTACGGTTTTTGCTTTATCTTCTGAAATATCAACCAGCCTGACTCAACAACTTTCTCCAAGTTCTGTGGCACAAAGGGCTGAAACTTTAGCCACATCTGCAAGCAATTATGTGCAAAAAGCCAAAGATTTGCACTTAGCAGAACAGGTGACTTGGCAGCGCTTAATGTATGCGCAGCAAGGCAAAAGTGAAGTGCAATATGCGGGCTATTTTGTGTCAGAACAAGGTGGAAGCAATTTAGACCAAGAGTTACTTCGCAATGTGCAGGCATTATTTGAAATAGCGCCTGCCAATCAATCGGTGCAGTGTAAATTTCCTGCACGCAGTCGTTGGCTGATTGAACAATTAAATATTCCTCAACAGGACTTAGCACAGGTGCAATGCCCTGAATTGGATGAATGGATTGGGCAAATTAAGCCCTATAAAGCAGTGCTGATTTATGCCACAGACTTTATGGGCAATCCAAGTTCTATGTTTGGGCATACCTTATTGCGCTTGGACCCGAAAGATCAAAAACAATTAAATCTTATATCCTATGCCGTGAATTATGCAGCAACCGTCACTGGCAGTGAAGGTTGGTCTTATGCGTGGAAAGGGCTTACAGGGCAGTATCCAGGTGAATATTCATTAATGCCGTATTACCGTAAAGTAAAAGAATATGGCGATTTAGAAAGCCGTGATTTATGGGAATATGAACTGGCACTGAATGAACAAGAAACCACATTTTTAGTGCAGCACATTTGGGAAATGAAGCATGTGCAATTCCCTTATTATTTTATTAGTGATAATTGCGCCTATCGTTTACTAGGGTTAATTGATCTGGTACGCCCTGAACTGAATTTACAACAACAATTTAAAGTGGCATCTATCCCAATTGAAACGTTGAAAGCTATAGAACAGGAAAACTTAGTTGCCGATGTAGTTTATCGTCCTGCTTTGGAAACCCAGTTATTGGCACAAGCTCGACAGCATGGTACGGCTTTGGCAAAAACAGCGCATCAAGTGGCTGAAGCAGAACCTCAGAATGTTGCTTCAATTTTGAAAAATTACAGCCAAAGCGATCGGGCTAAAATTTTAGAAATGGCCTATGACGATTTATACCTAAAACTGATTGGACGCAAAATTGAAGCTAAACAGGCACAGCCACGGCTTAGACAAATTCTAAGTTTAAGAAGTCACATCAATTTAGAAAAACAACGTCAGGATGCTCCGCGCCCTCAGGTTGATCCTGTACAGGGGCACGATGCACGAACTGTTGCGGTACACACAGGCGAGGTGCAAGGGGAGCACTTTATCGAATTGAACCATCGTCAGGCGTACCATGATTTACTCGACCCACAAGGCGGTTTTCGTACAGGGACGCAGCTGAATTTCTTAGACCTATCCTTACAATACCGTGAAGAGCGTTTAAAACTGAATCAGTTAGATGTACTTTCGGTGAACTCTTATAACCCAGTCACGCCATTTAAAACACCGCTCAGTTGGGGCTTTAATTTTGGTTGGCAGCAAGAAGCATTGAATTCACACGGAACTTTTAGTGAAACTGAGCAGCATGGCGTGATGAGCATCAAGACCCAGTTTGGCTATAGTTTGGCTAGTCAGACGCGTGAGCATTTATGTTATGCACAAGTGCAGAATCATATTCAAGCTGGAAAGGCTTTAGATAAAGGCTGGCGCGTGGGCATTGGCCCGACACTGGGTTGTCAAAATATCTGGTCAAAACGTATTAATAGCCTTGTTCAAGTGGAATTGCCGTATTGGGAAGATTCACATCAATGGCAATTTAAATTGAATAGTCAGTTTCAATATATGTTTCATCCACAACATGTTTTACGTTTGGGGTGGGAATATCAGCAACAAGACAAAAAGAACTGGGATAAGACTAGTTTGGGTTATGTGCATTTTTTCTAAATTGGCTTAATGTGACATTGTTCGCGTTTAGATAAAATTTAATTGAGTTATCCTTCAAATTCGTTAGAATTTGAGCGTTTAGATGGCAGTTGGATGGTTGGGATGTATCAAGAGTGTAAGCGTGAACTGGCAGATCAGTGGAAAATCGTTTGTGAGCAATATAGTCAAGCTGATTTAGAAGCTACATTTCAGTTCGTTCAAACCCATGCTGATGCTTTTGTACTTGAATTTTATCAACAAATGTTATTGGAAGAACAAGCTTTAGAGTTTCTTTCCGTCGAAATGGTACAAAACCGTTTAAAAAACTCATTACATCAATGGTTAGTATCTAGTTTTGAAGTACCATTCAAACAAAATTATTTAGAAATTGTTGAAAAGCAATTTAAAGTGGGTGATGTGCATGCGCGTGTGCATATTCCATCTTGGATGATTCTTCGTGGTGTGCGCATCATTATCAAAAAGGCCTTAACTTTTTTGGCCAATGAGCCTTATACCAATTTAAACCAAATTAATTATTTGTGCCAAATTCTGTGTTTTGCCACCGAAATTATGTGTCGTTCTTATGAACTTAAAGTAGAAGTTCATAATGATATGAAACATACCTACCGCTTATTTTCTGCAATGCAGGATGTTACCGTGCAAAAAGATCGTCAGCGCGGTACATTATTGGATTGGGAAAATGAGCTCATGTTTCAGGTTGTATCAGACCACAGCAAGCTGACACAGCCAATTTTATCTAAAACTGAATTTGGTTTATGGTTTATTCATAAAGCTGCTTATGCATTTTCCAATACTGAGCAGGTCGGTACAATTACCGATCGTATCTATCAAGTTGATGAATTAATTGAACAAATCAAGAGTTCTGAAAGCCAATCACATGCAGTCGAAATGATTCAGTTGATCCGCGCTAAAAACCGTGAAATTTTACATTTGATTGATCAAATTTTTCAGGTCTCAGAATATATCAACTCGGGGAATGATGCTTTAACTCAGTTACTGAATAGACGTTACTTAAGTACCATTGTGGCGCGTGAAATTAACTTTGCGCGTAAAAATAATACACCGCTGACCGTACTTTCCATAGATGCTGACCATTTTAAATATATTAATGATCATTATGGACATGCAGCTGGAGATGAAGCCTTACAATTTTTGGCAGATTCTATTTTGCAATATACCAAGGGCAGTGATTATGCATTCCGTATTGGCGGTGAAGAGTTTTTACTTTTACAGGTCGATACCAATGTAGAGCGAGCTTTAAAAGTTGCTGAAAATATTCGTAAACGAGTTGCGGACAGAACGGTCAATACTTCTACTGGGGCGAGTTTTAATTTCACGGTAAGTATTGGGGTACATGAATATGATGGTCACCCAGACTATCAACGGTTCCTAGATGCAGTAGATAAAGCATTGTATGTCGCCAAAAATAATGGACGTAATAATGTTTATATGGGCTAAACATATAGCTAGACACTAAAATGCAAAAATCCCGAAATCAATTTCGGGATTTTTTTATGTAGGCTTGATCTATTTAGAGCAAACACAATTTAAAAACTTTCAGGTACTGCACTTAAAAACTCACGACGTGCTTCTTTGTCGGTTTTAAAATCTCCCACAAAAGACACGGTACGTGTGGTTGATTCCTGTTTGCCTACACCGCGCATCATCATGCACATGTGGGCTGAATCAATGACTACAGCAACTCCTCGAGCTTTGGTTACTTCAGCTATAGCTTCAGCAATTTGCTGAGTCAGGTTTTCCTGAATTTGCAAACGACGAGCAAACATTTCGGTAATGCGGGCAAATTTAGACAATCCCAATACATTGCCTTCTGGCAAATAGGCAATATGCACACGACCATAAAATGGCAATAAATGGTGTTCACATAGTGAGTAGAACTCAATATTTTTAACCAATACCATTTCACGATTGTCGGATGGAAACACTGCATTATTGGTGACTTCGGCTAAAGTTTGGCTATAACCCGAAGTTAAATACGAAAAAGCTTTAGCAGCACGCATCGGCGTATCTTTGAGACCTGGACGATTAAGATCTTCACCAACGGCGGTTAGGATGTTTGCGTAGGATTGCTGCATAGACATAAGACGTGTTCACTTACACTGATATTGAACAAGGACGGCATTGTAACAGAAAACTATTGCAATGCCCTGTTTAAAAGATGAATCCGATTACTGTTTAAACTTTGGGTTCTTTTCACTGCGTTTAAGCAACACTAAAACAGCACCTGTACCACCTTGTTTTTCAGGCGCACTGACAAAAGCCAAAACATCTCGATGCTGACGCAGCCAACCATTCACATAGGTTTTTAAAATGGCTTCAGGGCCTTTACCATGTACAATTTTAATCACGTTCTGGTTTTCATCTTTGGCCATTTGAATGATTTGCAGCACTGCAACTCGTGCTTCTTCTACGGTACAGCCATGTAAATCTACAGCTTCAAACCAGCGTAAGTTACCTGCTTTTAAATCTTCAAAGACTTTATGTTGCAGGGTTGCGATCCGATAACTCAATGCAGCTTGACTGCCAACTGGATTCAGCATGGCTTGTGTATCGGACAGCAAAGTTTCATCTGTTTCCATTGGTCCCATCGCTGCAGCACGTTTGGCCAGTGTTTGTGCATCAGGTTTTCTTCTGGCAGGTGTTTCAAGTTTAGCAATATTGCCAGCATCCATTTTTTGGACACCTTGCATTTGCTGATGAAACAACGCCAAATCATCTTCCTGCTGTTGCTCAGGCGTCTGAACTTTGGGTTCAGACGATTTGGCAATAGGAGAAGAATGTGGCTGAGTGATTTGCTTTTTAAAAGACTTCAGTAGCTTGTACTGTTCTTTAGAAAGCGAGGAATCATGTTTACTCATGGTACTTTGAATGAATTAAAGATTTTCAGGCTGACCAAACAGTGCCTGAAAGGCAAGGTCTGGACGTTCTTGTTTCATAAAGCTTTCGCCTACCAAGAAACTGTGAATATCGTGTTCCTGCATCATGCGTACATCTTCAGGAGTCGCAATACCACTTTCTGTAACCAAAAGGCGAGAAGGAGGTAAAAGATTTTTTAAACGCAATGAGTTATTTAAATCGACCTGAAAGGTTTTTAAATCGCGGTTATTGACCCCTAAAATACAGCGTTCAGACAGTTTTAGTGCACGTTCGAGTTCGCTTTCATCATGCACTTCTACCAACACATCTAAATGATGTTCAAACGCCGTTTCAGACATTTCTTGCAATTGCTGATCGGACAAACAAGACACAATGAGCAAAATACAGTCCGCATGCAAAGCACGCGCTTCAATCACGCCATAAGGGTCAATTAAAAAGTCTTTGCGCAGGGCAGGTAGGCTGCAGTGCGAACGGGCAATTTGAATATTTTCATCTGCACCCTGAAAGAAATCTATATCTGTGAGTACAGATAAGCAGGCAGCACCTGCGGCTTCATATTGTTGTGCAATTTCGGCAGGATTGAAATTTTCACGAATGATGCCTTTAGATGGAGACGCTTTTTTAATTTCGGCAATTACAGCAGGGCGTTTGCTGTGCAAGGCTTGTGCAAAGCCACGTACAGGTGTTGCTGCACGTGCCAATTCTTCTAAGTCTGCATAACTACGTTGCTTCAGACGCTCGGCAAATTCTTCCTGCTTACGTTCTACAATTTTACCTAAAATTGTATTTGTAATATCAACCATGATGATTCTTCCTAACCTGTCTTAAGCTTCATACTGTTTAAGCGTTTTGGTAAATTCAGACAACACGCCCATTTTTTCCAAAGCTTGTCCACCATAAATAATGTCATGTGCCAAAGCCACACCTTGTTGGTAGCTGTTGGTCAAGCCTGATACATAAATACCTGCACCTGCATTGAGAGCAATCATATTGGCCGCTTTTTCGCCTTTGTCAGACTTGTTTTTACCTAAAGCATCTTTAATCAGTGCCAAGCTTTCAGCAGAGTTCTCTACAATCAGCCCCGTTAAGGTTTGAGATTCAATACCAACACTTTCAGGTGTGAGTTCCCATTCGGTAATTTCACCATCTTTGAGTTCTGCAACATAAGTACTCGAAGCAAGGCTAATTTCGTCTAAACCGTCTTTAGAATGCACGACCATGACATGTTCAGCACCGAGCTGCTTCATCACTTCTGCAATTGGACGGCACAATTCATTACTGAATACGCCAATCACGAAACGCTTCACACCTGCAGGGTTAGTCAGTGGGCCAAGCAGGTTGAAAATGCTGCGAATCCCCAATTCTTTACGTGGAGTCACCGCATATTTCATGGCTTTGTGATGATTTGGTGCAAACAAGAAACCCACGCCCATTTCACGAATACAGCGTTCAGTTTGTTGCATATTTAAATCAAGATTAATGCCTGCTTGTTCTAATAGGTCAGATGAACCTGATTTCGTGGAAACACCACGGTTACCGTGTTTGGCAATAGTTGCGCCTGCAGCAGCAATGACAAAGGAAGATGCTGTAGACACATTAAATAGGTTTTGACCATCACCGCCTGTACCAACAATATCCACCAAATACGGAATATCGCTGACATCAATTTTAATGGCAAATTCGCGCATCACACGTGCAGCAGCAGTAATTTCATCAATACTTTCGCCTTTTAAGCGTAAGCCCATCATTAACGCACCAATTTGGGCATCAGTTGCTTCGCCCGACATGATGGCACGCATCACATCTTCCATTTGTGGCTGAGTCAGATGAATTTGTTTAGTAATGTGGTTTAAAGCTTGTTGAATATTCATGGTATTTGACTCGTTCATTAGGCGTAAATGTCCAAAAAGTTTTTAAAGATTTGATGTCCGTGTTGGCTCAGGATCGATTCAGGGTGAAATTGCACGCCTTCTACAGGCAAAGTCTTATGTTTCACACCCATGATTTCTTCCATCGAGCCATCTGCTTCGTTGGTCCAGCAAGTGACCTCTAAACAATCAGGCAAAGTCGCCTGATCAATCACTAAAGAGTGGTAACGGGTTGCAGAAAATGGTGAAGGCAGGTTGCTAAAAATACCTGTATTGCTGTGATACATATCCGACAAACGACCATGCATGACAGTTTTAGCGCGCACAATGTTTCCACCAAAAGCTTGTCCAATACTTTGGTGGCCTAAGCACACGCCCAGTAATGGAATTTTGCCTGCAAAATGCTGAATGGCAGGAATAGAAATACCTGCTTCAGAGGGAGAACATGGACCTGGACCAATCACTAAATACTTGGGTTGCCATCGCTCAATGTCTTCTAATGTCACGGCATCATTACGAACGACTTTTACTTCCTGATTTAACTCGCCAAAATATTGGACGATGTTATAGGTAAAAGAGTCATAGTTGTCGATCATCAAAAGCATGAGCTAACCTATTGAAAATTAAACACTCTAAGTGTTAAAGAGTCTGAGATAATGTGCTTTATTCCTACGCCTATAAATGAGAAAGGACTTTGTTTTTCTTGTCGAAAAGAAGATGGAATAAGAAAGCGCTTATCATCATAGCAAAAAATAAGCATTTTCTGCGGACTATTTATATGATAATCGCTGTTAAGGATTATCAGCAGAGTACTGCATTGAATTTTTTTCAAGGTGAATTGAGGGGTATTCAATCTTTTAAGAAAATAAACGAAAGCAATTTTCTAGGAAATCAAAAATTGTTCATCGGGCTGTCATAGACAGGCTACAAACTATATGACTGTACCGATAAGATTGTTGTTGCGCTAAAAAGTTGCATCTTCTATGCGTAAATATTGAAAGGCTAAGCCAACTAAAACTTTAAAAACGTCAAAGAAAATATTGCTGCTTGCTATGCTGCTTTAAAGTGGATGTGGCTTTGAAATTAGGTGGGTTTATAATTTTTAAAGTATGTTGTTATTTTAGCTGAATAAAATAACAACATTTGCAGCACGCAATTTATTAGATAGAGCAATCATTATATAGATCAGAACAATTACTGCCGCAAATTGAGCGAGTTTGGCTAGTGTTTTTAGTGGCACAGTTGCAGAAGCTTACAAAAAATGCACTAAAATAGTGCTTTGTTTTGGCGTTTTTTATCAAAACAAATGAACAGTGTTTGAATATGGTGCAATTCGTATTTCTAACAGTATAATAGCGTCAAAGTAAATTATTTAAATGATGTGTTCTCATACGGAATTCATGGTTTTAGCATTGCTTTTAAAAGTT
The DNA here is from genome assembly GCF_012371315.1 of Acinetobacter sp. A1. Lineage (NCBI taxonomy): Bacteria > Pseudomonadati > Pseudomonadota > Gammaproteobacteria > Moraxellales > Moraxellaceae > Acinetobacter > Acinetobacter sp. A1. Next base: position 134,445 of record NZ_JAAZQY010000002.1, on the reverse strand, counting down.
GGTACGCTAATTGCTTAATAACTACCAACTACTAACACGCATTTTCGGGTGCAACAAAAAACATCGGAGCAAAATGAGCATGGCGAACAAGGTCCTTCAACTCATCCAAGAAAGTGGTGCAAAATGGGTCGATTTCCGCTTTACAGATACTAAGGGTAAAGAGCAGCACGTAACTTATCCTGCAGACAGTATCGATGAAGATACTTTTGAAGACGGTAAAATGTTTGATGGTTCTTCAATTGCTGGCTGGAAAGGAATCGAAGCATCAGACATGATCTTACGCCCAGATGCTGCAACTGGTTTCATTGACCCGTTCTTTGCTGAGCCAACAGTGGTTGTGACTTGTGATGTCATCGAACCATCTACAGGTCAAGGCTATGATCGCGATCCACGCTCTATTGCTCGCCGTGCTGAAGAATATTTAAAATCTACAGGTATTGGTGACACGGCTTTCTTTGGTCCTGAACCAGAATTCTTCGTATTTGACGAAGTAAAATGGGACATCGATATGTCTGGCGCGCGCCATACATTAATCGCAGAAGAAGCAGCATGGTCTACAGGTAAAGACTATGAAGCAGGTAACTCAGGTCACCGTCCACGTGTGAAAGGCGGTTACTTCCCAGTACCACCAGTAGACTCTTCTCAAGACATGCGTGCAGATATGTGTGCAAAAATTGAAGAAATCATGGGTCCTGGTCGTGTAGAAGTACATCACCACGAAGTTGCTTCTTGCCAGTTAGAAATTGGTGTGAGCTTCAACACAATGGTGCGTAAAGCAGACGAAGTGCAACAGTTCAAATATGCAGTTTGGAACGTAGCACATCAGTACGCAAAAACAGCAACCTTTATGCCTAAACCAATGGTTGGTGATAACGGTTCAGGCATGCACGTACACATGTCAATTTCTAAAGACGGTAAAAACTTGTTTGCTGGCGATGAATATGCAGGTTTGTCAGAAATGGCGTTGTACTTCATTGGCGGTATTATCAAACATGCTCGCTCTTTGAATGCGTTAACTAACCCTTCTACAAACTCATACAAGCGTTTAGTACCGCACTTTGAAGCGCCTATTATGTTGGCTTACTCAGCACGTAACCGTTCTGCGTCTATCCGTATTCCTTACGTGTCTAGCCCGAAAGGCAAACGTATTGAAGCACGTTTCCCTGACCCAATGATGAACCCATACTTAGGTTTTGCGGCATTGTTGATGGCAGGTCTTGACGGTATTCAAAACAAGATTCACCCAGGTGAAGCAGCAGACAAGAACTTGTATGATCTTCCTCCTGAAGAAGAAGCAAAAATCCCAACTGTGGCACACAACTTAGAAATGGCGCTTGATGCATTAAAAGAAGATCAAGACTATTTATTAAAAGGTGGTGTATTCACTAAAGAGATGCTTGATGCTTATATCGAGTTGAAAACTGAAGAGGTACGCCGTTTGAACACGACGACCCACCCAGTTGAATTTGATATGTACTACAGCTTGTAATACAACGCACATCTCGAATTTAAAAACCCGCTTCGGCGGGTTTTTTGATGTGTACTTGATTGATTAGTGCAGTGGTGCTTTCATAGTCTTTATCAAAATATAAGAATTCACCTGATTTTTTAAGATAATTGCATTGAATTGAGCGATAGGTCACAAAACTTTGCCTGATTTTGGGCTACACTAGGCTATCTTGTTAAGGTGGCGGAACATGCGAACACAGCCTATTTTTCCCAAGCAGGCAGATTTGCCTTCTGAATTAAAAACATGGCTCTATGCAGCAGGTTCTCTGACTCAACAACTGACCCAATTAGCAGGCGGACACTTTAAAGTCGAGCCGCTGCAACAATCTTATCAACGCTTAAATTTACAAGATGCTCAGTGGATGCAAATGCCACATTGGCACACTTCATGGGTGCGTGAAAGCTATTTATATGGCTGTGATGCAGAGCCTTGGGTTAAAGCCAAAAGTATTTTCCCAATTCTAAGTGTGCAGGGCAAAGCTCGATTGTTTAAGCATATTGGCAATAAACCGATTGGCTGGTTTTTGTTTCAGCGCACGAATCCTTTATGCCAAAGACGTGTGGTGTTACTGGAAGAGGGCTGGACACGGCAGAGTTGCTATACTTGGCATGGCTGTAAATTTATTGTGCAAGAAACTTTTTTACCGCGCTTTGAGCAATTCATTCAACAACATTAAGATACGAGAGTGGCATGGCATTGGCACAACAGATCACGTGGCGTGAGCGTTTAGAAGCATATTATTATCTGTGTCGTTTTGATAAACCTATTGGCACCGAATTAGTCTTTTGGCCAACTATGTGGGCATTGTGGATTGCCAATCAGGGGATGCCTTCTATAGGAATACTTATTCCAATGATTCTGGGCACAATTTTTATGCGTGCTGCAGGCTGTGCCATTAATGACTTCGCCGACCGTAAAGTAGATGGTCATGTGGAGCGTACCAAAACCCGACCTTTGGCCACAGGCGTGATTAGTGCCAAAGAGGCCATTTATGTATTCTTAGGTTTAGTGGCACTCAGTGCTGCTATGTTGTTGTTTTTACCGATTGAAACGTTTTACTGGTCGTTTGGGGCATTATTCTTAGCGTTTATTTATCCGTTTATGAAGCGCTATACCCATTTACCGCAAGTGTTTTTGGGTGCAGCATTTTCATGGTCTATCCCTATGGCTTATACCGCTGTTGGGGTTACACCTGATTTAACGTGTTGGTTACTGTACTTTGGTAATTTGGCATGGACGGTAGCGTATGACACGCAATATGCCATTACAGACCGAGAATACGATTTAAAAATTGGGGTGAAATCTACCGCAATTTTGTTTGGTCGTTATGACATTCAAATCATTTCATTGTTACAGGCTGTCAGTGTGTTATTAATTGGTACAGCACTGTGGCTGGAAAGTTTACTGATTCCATTCGGCTTAGCTGCATTATTGGTGGTGGTGGCAGACTTTATATATCAATGGAGCAAAACCAAAGATAAAGACCCGCAACGCTGTTTTTGGGCATTTCGTCATAACCGTTGGGTCGGGCTGATTATTTTTGTTGGTATCGTGCTGGCTTTAATGTAAATACTTTCACTTAAGTCATCTAAAAAGCATCTGAGTTGATTGTTGCTCAGATGCTTTTTATTGCGAACTCTAAGGCTGGTTGGTTTTGGAATGATTGAACTTGTATCGTGATGAATAGGTAAGCGTGCATACGGATGAAAGATAAAAATTTTGTGCATGCAAGTGATTTTGTTATATTGAGCATCATTTTGATGAGTTTGAAGTAGGAAAACGCCATGTCACGGTCTGAACAGCAATCACTTGAAAAAAAGCCAAGTTTAAAAAAGATGATTCTCTTGGCCAGTCTAGGTTTGCTGATTCCTATTTTCTTAGTCAGCATGGCATTTCTTGCTGTGAATAGTGATGCTAAAAATCAGGAAAAATATAAACAACAACAAGCTGAAATGATTGCCCGCATTGAAGCGCGTGAAGCTGCAGAAAAACAAGCGCAGCAGGCGAGTCAAACTGAAGCGGCTTCAGAAGTTGCGCCTTAACACTACGGGTATTTTAATTTAAATCTTGTTGTAGTTGTCTGATACTCGGAATTTCGGTGTATCGGACAACACGATAGCCCGCTTCATGGAACATTGCATCACGTTCAGCATCTTCCTGTTCTTTACCAATATGCGAGGGGTCATCTAGCTCTACAATTGCGATGACTTGCAGCTCAGCATTTAAAATTACAAAATCAGTCACTTTGCGGTTAAAGAGCGCACGAATTTTATAATGAGTGTTGGTGATTAAGGCGCTAAAAGCTACTTGTGCCAGTACATGATGCTCAGGAAAAGCCTGTTTTAAGCGCATAAACATTCTGCGCTCAAAGGCAGTCATGATCGGTTTGGGATAAAATTTTTTCTTGGGAAAAAATAATTGCTGTACCAGTAAAAATAGCAGTGCGACACTGGCAAGGCATCCAATCACAAAGAAGGTCGATTGACTTGATGTAAACACGTGAAAATCCACAGCCATAAAAAAACCCACTCAAATGGAGTGGGTTTTTAGAATTTGGCTCTCCCACCTGGGCTCGAACCAGGGACCTGCGGATTAACAGTCCGTCGCTCTACCGACTGAGCTATGGGAGAATCTGACAGGCATTCTATGTGTCTAACTGGTTGGGGTCAAGTCAGAATTGAAAAAAAAGCGTTAAAAAGCAGATTAATTGCTTTAAAAATAAGCGCCTAGCCAGTTTTATAGCACTTTAAAGTGACCGAATCGCTTTTATATAATCTTCACGTGATTGTAGCGGATTGGCTTGACGGCAGGCTTGTATTAATTTCAGCATCTCTTGTTGCGTCATGTCGGTTTTGATCTGACTTTGTATTTGTTTTAAAGTGGCTTGCTTATGGGTAGGTAAATCTCGACTGCATTGATATAGACGTTCGTACATGAGCGCAGCAGCAGTTTTATTGCTTTCAGATTTTTGCGTACATTGGAAAATTGCAAAAATCACCACAATAAGAATGGCCCAAAAAATAAGTGATTTTAACCAGGGTGCTTGCATGGGTTTTCAAATTTTATTGTTGTAGATGATTTAAGTTAGCGAAAAAAAGTATTGCTCACAAGTGTCGACTAAAGCTCTTTACAGCTTATGTTATTGTAGTGATGCTTGCTGATGAATCTTTGGATTTGGCTTGGCCATTTTTTTTGTTGCGATGATCCTGATTGAAAGCACATAAAAAAAGCCCACGTTATGATGCGTGGGCTTTTAAGAATCTTGGCTCTCCCACCTGGGCTCGAACCAGGGACCTGCGGATTAACAGTCCGTCGCTCTACCGACTGAGCTATGGGAGAATAGATTGGCTCTCCAACCTGGGCTCGAACCAGGGACCTGCGGATTAACAGTCCGTCGCTCTACCGACTGAGCTATTGGAGAATCTGAGGGGCATTTTAGGGATGAAAGTTAAAGTCGTCAACACGTTCAGCATCATAAATGCATTGTTTGCTTTATAAATATGCATTTGATGCCCAAAAATAAAAAAACTGCCCATAAAGAGCAGTTTTTCTATAGAAAAATAAAAATTATTTTTCTACACCAGCGTCTTGACCAGCATATTTAGCATTTGCATAGTCCCAGTTCACTAGGCTTTCTAAGAAAGTTTTGATGTAAGCAGGACGTGCGTTACGGAAGTCGATGTAGTAAGCGTGTTCCCAAACGTCAATTGTTAATACTGCAACTTTGCCGTGCGCCATTGGAGTGTCAGCGTTTGAGGTTTTAAGGATAGAAAGTTTACCATTCACTTCGTCTGCAACTAACCAAGCCCAACCTGAACCAAATTGAGTGGTTGCAGCAGCAGCAAATTCTTCAGCAAATTTTTCGTAAGAACCGAAAGCTTCGTCAATTTTAGCAGCCAAAGCACCAGTCGCTTTACCACCACCATTTTTCGCCATACAGTTCCAGTAGAACGTGTGGTTCCAAACTTGTGCAGCATTGTTGAATACGCCAGCTTTAGCTGCATCACCCGCAGTAGCTTTGATGATTTCGTCTAAAGTTTTACCTTCAAGTTCTGTACCTGCGATTAGGTTGTTTAGATTTACCACATAAGTATTGTGGTGCTTGTCGTGGTGGTATTCTAAAGTTTCTTTGCTGATGTGCGGAGCAAGATCTTCATAACCGTATGGTAAAGCCGGTAAAGTAATCGTTGTCATGTTTTCAATTCCTTGCATTTTGCTGGGTTTTAACATTAAGTGGCTCTATTGTAATAGATTTCAAGCCAAATTGCGCATTGTGTATAAATAACAATACAGAATAAGACCCGAATGTATACATCTAAAGACCATGTCAAACACAGATGTCGTTTATGTGAAACTATAAGGTGCAACAGGGCATTAAATCGGATTATTTAATTCGAAATAACTATACTCAATATTAAACTGTTCTGAAATAGCTTTTGCGAGACGTTGCACGCCATAACGCTCAGTTGCATGGTGTCCGCAAGCGTAATAATGCACGCCTAATTCTTTAGCTTCGTAAAAGGTTCGCTCACTGACTTCACCCGAGATAAATGCATCACAGCCTTGTTCTGCCGCTTTGCTAATAAAATCTTGTGCTGCACCTGTGCAGAACCCGACTTTTTGAATGTGGTTTTTTTCAGCAGGAAGATGAATCGTATTAAAACCTAAACGTGCTGTTAAATAGTCGCGAAATTCTGTTGCACTCATGGCTTGTTGTAGAAAACCAATATTACCAATAGGATGACGTTCACTTGGGTCTAATGCTTGCAGATTTTCTAATTGTAAAAGTTCTGCAATGGCAGCGTTATTGCCTAGACTTGGATGTGAATCTAGCGGTAAATGATAGCCGACCAAAGAAATGTCATGCTGGATTAAACTTTTAATGCGTTTACCACGCATACCTGTAATCGGGTAGGCTTCACCTTTCCAGAAATAGCCATGATGCACCAAAAGTAAGTCTGCATTTTGGGCAATTGCGGCATCAATTGCATCTTGCGACGCAGTGACTGCGCATAAAATTTTATGCACTTCAGGCTTACCTTCAATTTGTAATCCATTAGGTGCATAATCTTTAAATTCATGCGTACTTAAAGTTTGATCACACCATTGAATAATGTCTTTTAATTGCGCCATAACTCTCTCAAATTGCAGATTTTTCATTTACATCAAAACATATTTTGTATTGTAACTAAAGCAAGACAAAACTCTTCGGCTTTTTTATGTTTCTAGGTATGTTTCGTTTTACAATAGTGCATTCAATAACTTAATCATCAAAAAATTTATTTAGAGGTACAAAACGTGCGCCGGAGCTTTACCTGGTTACCTTGGGTGTTACTCATTCTGGTCATTATTGGCTTTGTCACTTGGCAACAATTACAAAAACCGAAAGCACCTGTAGCAACTGATGGTGTAAAAATGCCTGCCGAAAAAATAGAGCCTTTGATTGATACGACACGCACAGGTGGGGTAGTGTCGTACAGTGCTGCGGTAAAAGTGGCTGCGCCAGCAGTGGTGAATATTTTTACCACACAAAAAGTCAAACAGTTGGATCATCCATTACTGAATGACCCTGCGTTTCGTGAGTTTTTTGGTAACCAGTTACCCGATCAATTTAAGCAAGGTCCAAATGAAAACAGTTTGGGTTCTGGGGTAATTGTTCGTCCAGACGGTTATATTTTGACAAATAACCATGTGATTGCGCAGGCAGAACAAATTGTGGTGGCATTGCATGATGGTCGTCGTGCTGAGGCAAAAGTTGTTGGTACTGACCCAGATACGGACTTGGCGGTAATTAAAATTGAGTTAGAAAAATTGCCAGTCTTGCCATTTAAACTCAGTGGTAATGAAGTTGGCGATGTAGTTCTTGCGATTGGCAATCCGTTTGGGGTAGGGCAAACGGTGACTCAGGGGATTATTTCTGCCACAGGTCGTTCTGATTTAGGCATTAATACCTATGAAGACTTTATTCAAACCGATGCGGCAATTAACCCAGGTAACTCTGGTGGTGCATTGATTGATGTGGCAGGGAATTTAATTGGGGTAAATACTGCAATTTTCTCGCAATCGGGTGGATCATTGGGGATTGGTTTTGCGATTCCTGCGCAGGTGTGTCAGCAAGTTTTAAACTCTATTTTAAAAGATGGACGTGTGGTTCGTGGGTGGTTAGGTATTAGTTTATTGCCTGTAGAGCAAGACAATATTTTAGAGCCTGCACAAGGTGGTGTAGTGGTTGCAGATGTACTGCGTGGTGGCCCAGCTGCAGAAGCTGGTTTAAAACGTGGTGATAAAATTCTGAAAGTAAATAATGAAGCGATTACATCAACTTCGCATTTAATTAATTATGTGGCAGCACAAGCACCAAACAGCACAGTCACGGTATCGGTAGAGCGTGGTGAAGAGGCACTAGATTTACAGGTCGCTGTAGGTGAACGAAAAGTACAAAATTCAGATAAGCAATTTATTCCATTGCCTGAATAATGTATTGATCATCCGTAAAAAAGCCCTGCCAGTAGCAGGGCTTTTTTGTGGTAGGAATCCAATAGAAGTTGCTACATCGCCTAAATGTATTCACTTTTGTATAAATCGAAGCGATGCTGTATTTAAGTTTATGGGTTTATCTGTAAATATCAAGATGTTGTCCTGCTTCAATCCAGAGCAGAACCTAGAAGATATTGAAGTCCTGTTTAATATGTTTATTCAGTATCAAAGCTGCATTCTCTTAACTACTAGGTTTTTCTTTAATTTATGCTGGATAAGAATAAAAGAGAGAGCAAAATTGCAAAGAAGTTTTTGAATAGAAGCTCTGTCTGATAAAAGATAGATATAAAAAACAGCGGCCTAGACCGCTGTTTTAAATTATTTTGAAATTATTGCTCTTGTTGAATACCTGCCACTAACCAGTCTTGGTTTGAACCTGCAGGTTTTACAAAGTGCCAGATTTCTGTAAATGGCTGCGGTAGGCTGTTCAGGTCTTCGCTGACCGTACCAGTAAAGCGTACACTCACTACATATTGACCATTTTCAGTTGCTGAATCGACCACCATTGCATTCAAGTTAGAAAACTCTGCTACATCTTGGTCTTGGTTCGCCATAATATCTTGATACATTGACTGATATAAATCAGGTGTTAAATAACGCTGAATTTCTGCAATATTGCTTGCCGTATTCATAGACTGAATATGGTTAAAACGCTGACGTGCAACACGTAAGAAAGCGGCAGGCTCAGAACCATCAGGCAATTGATTGCCACTGTTGGTATAAGCTGTGCCGAAAGGAGCATTGTTATTTGCTGCTTGGCTAAAAGGAGCTTGTGTTGCAGCTGCAGAACCACCTACAGACTGACCAAAAATATTGGTGTTGTCGTTACGCGGAGCAGCATTTGCTGGAGTTTGCGCAAACGGTGCCTGATTGGCACCGCTGTTTGGCGCATACGGGTTAGGCGTTAGTTTTTTTTTTGCGCCCATCTTACGGAAAATGAAGAAGGCGACAGCAGCAGCGAGTAAAATCCAAATCCAGCTTGGAATACCACCTTTTTCCTCTTGTGCTTCGGCTGCACTGGCTTGGTCATCTGCCAAAGCATTCGCAGCAACAGCACCAATCGCTGCACCAGCAACACCTGCTGCAACCATACCACCTACGCCTGGGCCAGATTTTTGCTGAGCAGGAGCAGGTTGTTGTGCTGGCGTTGTTTGGCGAGGTTGTTGGTAAGACTGAGTTGGGGCTGCAGAACGGCTCATACCATGACTTTTACCGCCACCTGCACGTTTTGCTTCTGCTGCCAACGGTGCTACCAATAAGGTCGCTGTAAGCATTGCTGCAATCAAACCACGCTGTCGAACTTCCATCAAATTTTCCTATATTAAAATAAAGTTAAGCTGTGTATTTATGCAGGCATTTGCTACGAATTTCAATATAAAATCGGTATTTTTTCTACAAATGTTGAGAAATACATAGTGAAGTGAATACGGCTAAAAAGTCTTTAGAGATTTTCACTTAAACTCATGGCTTCACTTAAAGCTTCATGCAAACGAGCTACCGCAATAATTTGCACACCTGCAATGGCTTTTTGTGGTGCATTGCCACGAGGCACAATAATGTATTTAAAGCCATGCTTAATGGCTTCTTTTAAGCGTTCTTGACCATTAGGCACAGGGCGGATTTCGCCCGACAAACCGACCTCACCAAAAACAGCCAATTGTTGTGGTAGGGCTTTGCCTCGTAAGCTCGAAGCACAGGCCAGCAATACTGCAAGGTCAGAGCCTGTTTCGGTAATTTTTAAACCACCAACCACATTTACATACACGTCTTGCCCTGAGGTTTGCACACCACCATGTCGATGCATGACCGCCAACAACATATTCAGACGGTTTTGCTCCAAACCTAAAGCTACACGTCTAGGTTGACCATGTGCATCATCCACCAAGGCTTGTACTTCAACCAAAAGGGGACGTGTACCTTCGCGGCTAATCATGACAATCGAACCTGGGATTGCTTCATCATAACGACTTAAAAATATCGCTGATGGATTGGCGACTTCACGTAAGCCTTTATCGGTCATGCCAAAAACACCCAGCTCATTCACTGCGCCAAAACGGTTTTTGACGGCCCGAATCATACGGTAACGAGAGTCTGACTGACCTTCAAAATATAGGACACAATCGACCATGTGTTCCAAGACGCGTGGCCCTGCCAAAGCGCCTTCTTTGGTCACGTGACCCACAATAAAGAGTGCTGTGCCACTGTTTTTTGCAAAGCGAGTTAGAAGTGCCGCCGATTCACGAATTTGTGAAACGCCACCTGGTGCAGATTGCAACGTTTCGGTATATAAAGTTTGAATTGAGTCTAAAACAGCCACAGCAGGGCGTTCATGCGCAAGCACTTCGCAAATACGTTCAACACAGGTCTCTGCCATGACTTTGAGCTGATCTGTGGGTAAGTCTAAGCGTTGAGCACGTAATGCCACTTGTGAAAGCGATTCTTCACCCGTGATATATAAGGCGGTGTTGTTGGCCGCAGCCATGTGAGTTGCAGTTTGCAGCAAAATGGTCGATTTACCGATACCTGGGTCACCACCAATGAGCACCACCGAACCTGTAACCAAACCACCACCCAATACACGGTCAAACTCACCAATGCCTGTGGTTAGTCTGGTTTCATGCGAAACAGATACTTTGTTTAATGTAGTAATTGCTGCAGCTTGTCCTGCATAGCCACCGCCCATTTTGGGTTGGGCACGATGCGTGACTGCAGGTGCAATACTCACTTCATTCAGCGAGTTCCACTCGCCACATTCCGAGCATTGTCCTGCCCATTTAGGATGATCTGCGCCACATTGTTCACAGCGATAGACACTTTTTACTTTTGCCATAAGTCCAGTCGTTGTATTTATTTGAAAACTGGCTACAGCATACAGAGTAAAGGCGGGGAAATGAATGTTATCTTGATCTTTCAAGGAAAATCATACAACCACAATGGTGATTGTATGATGGGTAAGGATGAAATTACATTTGTAGCTAAGGCTTAATACAACTCGCCAGATTTGCGTTTGGCAATAAAGTCCTTAGATTCTTTGGCAATCACACCAGACAGTAATAATAAGGCAATCAGGTTCGGAACAGCCATTAAACCGTTAAAGGTATCGGCAAATAACCAAACGAGATCGAGTGTCGCGATGGTACCAATGAACACCGAAGCAATATAAATCAGGCGGTAAATCAACACGTATTTTTCGCCAAATAAATAAGTACAGCATTTTTCGCCATAGTAGCTCCAACCTAAAATAGTGGAGTAGGCAAAGAAGATGATCCCGAAAGTTACCACCCAGCCACCGAAACCAGGTAATAACTGGTCAAAGACTTGTGTGGTGAGTACTGCACCTGTTGCACCGCCAAAACTATTGTCGGCCATAATAAAGCCCATGACTAAAACAATACCTGTAATGCTACAAACAATAATGGTGTCAATAAATGTACCTGTCATAGACACTAAGCCTTGACGGGCAGGGTGGTCGGTCTTGGCTGCCGCAGCGGCAATTGGCGCAGAACCCATACCTGCTTCATTCGAGAACACACCACGTGCCACACCGTAACGAATCACGGCACCAATTGCACCACCTGCAACGGCTTCACCAGTAAAGGCATCACGTAAAATCAGTTCAAATGCAGGAACAACGAGGTGCAGGTTGTTTAAAATAATAATCAGGCCGCCTGCGACATACAGAATAGCCATAATTGGAACAATCACCGAAGACGCTTTAGAAATAGAGGTAATTCCACCTAAAATGACGAGCGCTGAAAATACGGTAATCACTATACCTGTCATCCAGGTTTCTACGCCCATACTATTTTGTACAGCCAAAGCTACCGTGTTGGACTGCACCGAACTGCCAATACCAAATGAGGCAACAGTACCAAAGAAAGCGAAGATAATCGCCAACCATTTCCATTTTAGTCCGCGTTCAATGTAGTACATTGGGCCACCTGACATTTGCCCTTTTTCATTTTTAATTCGATATTTAACTGCCAGTACACCTTCGCCGTATTTGGTTGCCATCCCAAATAGCGCAGTCATCCACATCCAGAAAACGGCACCTGGGCCACCGAGTACACAGGCAGTTGCGACACCCGCAATATTCCCCGTACCAATGGTGGCAGAGAGTGCGGTCATCAGTGAGGCGAAATGTGAAATATCGCCAGGTTCTTTTTCAGCTTTATCATGTTTGCAAAAGACTTGTTTAAAAGCCAGAGGCAGCATGCGGAATTGCCAGAACAATAAACGGAAGGTAAGGAAAACACCCGTTCCCACAATGAGAATGAGCATATATGGACCCCAGACCCAGCCGCTTAAGGTTTCCATGATCGATTGTAAATTTTGCATAAATTTCTTCTTATAAACGCAGTGTTATAAATGCTTAAAATTGGCTGTAATTGAACAGTTGTAAAAATTAAGCAAGTGATATGCCAGTCTTTAAAACTTCCTGTTAAAAGAACGTGGTTTAAAGCACGCCCTATTTTTTGCATAGTTTTTGGATTTTGACAATTGATGCCTTGAAATATAATTCACTTTATCTGTGTCATAAGTCGCAATAATACTGACTGTACAGGGTGAATAAATGCCTGTAGAAAAAATATTGTGATTGCTGGTATTTTTACAAAGCTCAAGATAATCTCTGTGTTTTAGCACTTTGGTCACAGCGGTGATCACGTTATACTTCATCGAAAATATTTTATAGGTGGTCAGATGCGTACAGTCATTTGCTGCGTGAGTGTTGTATTCACAACAGTACTTTTGGTCGGTTGTGGTCAATCTGGGGCATTACAGCTTCCCAATGATCCAAACTATGACAAACGAGCAAAATATTTGTTATATCCAGATCATGCACCACAAAGTGTTAAACCATCTGAAACAGCTTCTGAGCAGGCAGCACCTGTACAACAGCAGTTTGCTTCACCTGCAACATCTACATCGACTACACCTTAACGCTTTCTAGAAAAGGATACATTCATGAGTTTTACCCGTATTCAAGGGGTTTTGCATGCCGAGCAATGTTCGCTACAACAACTCGCACAGCAATTTGGCACGCCACTTTATGTTTATTCAAAGGCAACTTTTGAAAAACATTATTTAGATATGGATCGTGCTTTTCACTTTATCGACCATCAAATTTGTTTTGCGGTAAAGTCGAACTCGAATATTGCGGTATTGAATGTATTGGCTAAATTGGGCGCAGGCTTTGATATTGTGACAGGCGGTGAGTTGGCGCGTGTGCTCAAAGCAGGTGGTGATGCATCGAAAATTGTATTTTCAGGTTTAGGCAAAACTGAAGCAGATATTCAAAAAGCACTAGAAGTGGGCATTGCCTGCTTTAACGTAGAATCACATGCTGAATTAGACCGTATTCAAAAAGTTGCGGCTCAAATGAATGTGAAAGCGCCCATTTCATTACGCGTTAATCCAGATGTAGATGCCAAAACTCATCCTTATATTTCTACAGGTTTAAAAGAAAATAAATTCGGGATTCCATCCGATTCTGTGTATAGCACCTATGAATATGCTGCATCTTTGCCAAACTTGGATATTGTTGGCATTGACTGTCACATCGGTTCGCAATTGACCGAAACACAACCTTTTGTGGATGCTTTGGATCGTGTCATTGTGATGATTGATACCTTAAAAGAAATGGGTATTCAACTGAAACACATTGATATTGGCGGTGGTTTGGGTGTGACCTATAAAGATGAAACACCACCAAGTGTTGAAGAATATGCCAATGCTTTGCGCCCAGCTTTAGAAAAGTTAGGTCTTAAAGTATATATGGAGCCAGGACGTAGTATTTCTGCCAATGCGGGAGTATTGCTGACTAAGGTTGATTTATTGAAACCGACCACACATCGTAATTTTGCGATTATTGATGCGGCAATGAATGACTTGATCCGCCCTGCATTGTATGAAGCGTGGATGGATATTCAGTCAGTGACGCCACGTACCGATGTTGAAAGCAAAGCATGGGATGTGGTGGGTGCAATCTGTGAAACAGGCGATTTCTTGGGTAAAGACCGTGAATTGGCGATTGCTGAAAATGACATTTTGGCCGTGATGGGTGCGGGTGCATACGGTTTTGTGATGAGCTCTAACTACAACACTCGTGGTCGTGCGGCCGAAGTGATGGTCGATGCAGATCAGGCACACTTAATTCGTGAACGTGAAAGCATTGAATCTTTGTGGGAAAGAGAGCGTTTATTGCCATAAGGGGAATTCGAGATGTTATTAGAATTTACCAAAATGCATGGTTTAGGCAATGATTTCATGGTGGTTGATCTCATCAGCCAGCGGGCGTATTTGGATGCACTGACGATTCAGCGCCTTGCAGATCGCCACTTTGGCATTGGTTTTGATCAATTGCTGATTGTGGAACCGCCTGATTTGCCGAATGTGGATTTTAAATATCGCATTTTCAATGCCGATGGCTCTGAGGTGGAGCAGTGTGGCAATGGTGTGCGTTGTTTTGCACGTTTTGTGCATGAACGTCAGTTGACCACCAAGACCAAAATCAAGGTGCAGACCAAAGCGGGTATTGTAGAACCTGAACTTGGTCAAAATGGTTGGGTGCGGGTGAATATGGGCTATCCTAAATTCTTACCGCAAGAGATTCCTTTTATTGCCGATAAACCAGATAATTTATATGACATCGCTTTAAAAGAGGGTGCTGCTTTGACCATTGATGTGGTGAATATGGGCAACCCGCATGCTGTGACCATTGTGCCTGATGTTCTGACTGCAGATGTTGCAGGGATAGGCCCTCAAGTGGAATCACACGAGCGTTTCCCACAGCGTGTTAATGCAGGCTTTATGCAAATTATTGACGAAAAACATGCACGTTTGCGTGTTTTTGAGCGTGGCGTAGGGGAAACTTTGGCTTGTGGTACAGGCGCCTGTGCGGCAGCAGTGTCAGGTATGCGTCGTGGCTTATTGGCCAATTCAGTTGAAATTGAACTGGCTGGTGGCAAGTTGCAAATTGAATGGCGTGAGGGAGATGTGGTGTGGATGACAGGCCCAACCGCAAACGTCTACCATGGTCGATTAGATTTAAGTTATTTTCAAGGTTGATGACGTACTCGAATAGGCATGCGTCATAAATCTGCTGAAAAGCACTATTTTATAATAGTGCTTTTTTTGTATCTTGTAGCACTGTTCGGGTATGCTGTATTAAAAGTTATTCTAAAAATTTACAACGCTATATGCCGCAATTGATCTTTTTACCAGGCGCTTCAGGCAATACCGCATTTTTTCATCCTCTAATTGAAAAACTGCCTCAGTCAAATGCAAGCATTGTGGCTTATCCAGAATTTGGACATCAGCCTGCACATCCATTTGTACATGATTTTGATAGTCTACAGACTTATGTGCTGGATCAGATTCCAGCTGATAGCGTTTTAATTGCACAGTCGATGGGCGGTATTTTTGCTGTCGCTGCAGCCTTACAATATCCAAAAAAAATTAAAGGACTGGTATTGGCTGCGACATCAGGTGGCATAGATTTGAGTAGTTTTCAGCTTGAAGATTGGCGACAGGCTTATCAAAATCAATATTTGAATTATCCAGACTGGTTTGTGGGGGCAAAGGTCGATTACACGGCTGAACTGTCAAAGATTCAAATTCCAGTCTTATTGTTGTGGGGTGATCAAGACCTCATTAGTCCAATCGCGGTAGGTGAGTTTTTGCAGCAACAACTCCCACAAGCTGAGCTAAAAATTGTTCAAGGCGGTGATCATTTGTTTATAGAAGAACACGCAGATCAGGCAGCCAAATATATCTCTGCTTATTTATCTCAGTTGGATTTAGGCGCTCAATTGGAGCCTAAGTAATGTACGATCCGCAGCAATTACTCAGTATGTGGCTCAAAGAGCGAGAAATACAGCAGCAGTCACCGCATACTTTAAAAGCCTATGCACGTGATTTAACCGATTTTTTTACATTTTGCGAGCAGCAAGGGCTCAGCTTGCAGGATGTCGAGGCATCTGATTTAAGACATTATTTGGCGCAAAAAGTAGAACAGCAGCAGCTGAATGGCAGTAGCTTGCAACGTATGTTGTCAGCCATTCGCCAGTTTATGAAATGGGCTGGACAAGGGCAGTATCTACAATTTAACCCTGTCGATGATTTTCAATTAAAGCGTCAGCCACGCCCTTTGCCGGGTCTAGTTGATATTGAAACCATCAATCAAATATTAGATCAGCCTGAACCTGAAACTGAAGTACAACAACAGATGTGGCGACGGGATAAAGCAATTTTAGAATTGCTCTATTCAAGTGGCTTACGTTTGGCAGAAGTACAGAGTTTACGTATTCGGGATTTAGATTTTAATCGGCAATTGCTGCGCGTTACAGGTAAAGGCAATAAAACACGAATTGTGCCATTTGGCAGTAAGGCCAAAGATGCAGTGATGCAATGGCTACAGATTTACCCATTTTGGCAGGGCGATTTTGTACCAGATGCAGCGTTATTCATTACTCAAAAAGGTGAACCCTTAAAAGCACGACAAATTGAAAATCGGGTAAAATTTCAGGCACAGCGTGCAGGTGTAAATGTAGATTTACATCCACACTTATTGCGGCATTGTTTTGCCAGTCATATGCTGTCTAATAGTGGTGATATACGCGCCGTTCAAGAAATGCTAGGGCATAGTAATTTAAGTACCACACAAATTTATACCCATGTCGATTTTGACCATTTGGCACAAGTGTATGATCAGGCGCATCCACGTGCCCATAAAAAGTAAATTTTGCGACAATTTAGGTGAATAGGCACTATTTTTGCTTGTGATAGGTAGGGCTTTACAATTTGCAAATGCGTTTATTTGGGATGTAAGTCGCAATGCAAGAGCGCTTTCACTAAGATGTCATTGCAACTATTGTAGAATAATAAAAACTTGCGTTATGCAGTATAAAGAAGCAGAAAGAGTGGGTCACACGAATAATAGACATGGATGACATTATTTTTTGTTCCACTGCATAACACTTTGGATATCAAATGATAGGCAAAACCATGATTTCAAATCTTCAAGAAAAATATGACCAGCTCAGTCCGAGTCAAAAAGAAATTTTTGCTGGCTATGGCTTACGTCAGGTAAAACACTTTGTAGAGATTAGCTTGCCTATGATTGAGCAAGAATTGCCAGCGCATTGCCAAGTTCAGGGCATTAATGCAGAAGGTAAAATGCAAGCGATCAACCCACAGACTCAACAAAGCTATTTATGGATTTCAGATCAACAGTGGCAAGAACGTCCAAACAGTGCCAGTAAAATTGACCTGAAAGAAGACTTTTTGGCGGTTTGGGAAATTTTTAATTTACAGGCCTATGAGCTGATTGATTTAAGCCATATTCACCGTGATTTCCTAGAAACTCAGCAAGTTTAAGCTGAGTTTTTTTATGCCTTAAATCATGAAGGTAATGGGGTTGTAGTGCATTGATACTCATTAAAATACAAAAGATTGCTTCTTTCTTATCCAATAAAAGCTTCAATGTTGTGAAGTGAACTAACAGTCACATTTAAAAAGGGTGTTTTTATCAGGAAAAAATAAGCAAATAAGGGCAGTTTCTATCTTTAATGACAGTTTAGTTAACGGTTTTTATGTAAGGAATTTTGCATATTTTGTAGACATCTTTGTATTTAAACTATTTTTCAATCAATCTTGTTGATGTTATAAATCAATAAAAAACATAATATAAATCAAAGCTTAAAATTGTTTATATAATCAGCGCTTTGATTGTGGATTTTTGCAAATAAAAAAGTATGAACGCATCGTTCAGTTTATTTTCGGCATTTTTCGCTTTGTTTAGACAATTCTGACTTGACCGAAATGCCGATCACATAGCAAGATAGGACACCTAAAAAATTTAAAGCGAAGAGTTATTATTAACTTTTCTCAATATTTACTTTTGCTAAAACAGCCGAGGATTACATGAAGGCTCTTGTTGCTGTAAAACGTGTGGTAGATGCCAACGTTAAAGTTCGCGTTAAGCCGGATAATAGTGGGGTTGACCTAACTAACGTTAAAATGTCAATTAACCCATTCTGTGAAATCGCAGTGGAAGAAGCGGTTCGTTTAAAAGAAAAAGGAACTGTTTCAGAAATCGTCGTGGTATCCATTGGTCCTAAAGAAGCGCAAGAACAAATCCGTTCTGCAATGGCGCTTGGTGCAGACCGTGGTATTTTGGTTGAAACAGCTGATGAGATTGGTGCACTTGAAGTGGCTAAAATCTTAAAAGGTGTTGTTGAGCAAGAACAACCACAACTTATTCTATTGGGTAAGCAAGCCATTGATGACGACTCTAACCAAGTTGGTCAAATGCTAGGTGCTTTACTGGGTGCAGGTCAGGGTACTTTTGCTTCAGAAGTAAAAGTGGATGGCGATAAAGTTCAAGTAACGCGTGAAATTGATGGTGGTTTGCAAACTGTTGAGCTTGCACTTCCAGCAATTGTTACAACTGACTTACGTTTGAATGAGCCACGTTATGCGGCACTTCCAAACATCATGAAAGCACGTAAAAAACCGCTAGACACCAAATCTCCTGCAGATTATGGCGTAGCAACAGGTACTAAGCTTAAAACTGTAAAAGTTGAAGCACCTGCTGAGCGTAAAGCGGGCGTACAAGTGAAATCTGTAGATGAGCTTGTAGAAAAATTGAAAAACGAAGCGAAAGTGATCTAATACAGAAGGATAAAAATCATGAGTATTTTAGTTATCGCTGAGCACGACAATAAAGCACTAAATGGTGCAACATTAAACGTTGTTGCTGCAGCTCAAAAAATCGGTGGTGATGTCACTGTATTGGTTGCGGGTTCTGGTGCACAAGCAGTTGCAGACCAAGCAGCTAAAGTTGCAGGCGTAAGCAAAGTATTACTTGCTGACGATGCTGCTTATGCAAACCAATTGGCTGAAAACGTTGCAAAACTTGTTGCAGAATTAGGCAAAGGTTATAGCCATATCCTTGCTGCTTCTACAACAACAGGTAAAAACATTTTACCGCGTGCGGCTGCACTTCTTGATGTCAGCATGATCACAGACATCGTAGCTGTAGATTCTGCAAAAACATTCAAGCGTCCAATTTATGCAGGTAACGCAATTGCGACTGTAGAATCTTCAGAAGCGATTGTGGTTGGTACTGTACGTGGTACAGCATTTGACCCTGTTGCTGCAGAAGGTGGTTCAGCTGCAGTTGAAGCTGCTGCATCACAAGGCGATGCGGGTATTTCTAAGTTCGTATCTGAAGAAATTGTGAAATCAGAGCGTCCAGAGTTAACAGCAGCGCGTATTGTGGTTTCAGGTGGTCGTGGTGTAGGTTCTGGTGAGAACTATCACAAAGTACTTGATCCATTAGCGGACAAACTTGGTGCAGCACAAGGTGCTTCACGTGCTGCAGTAGATGCAGGCTTCGTACCGAACGACATGCAAGTTGGTCAAACAGGTAAAATTGTTGCACCTGATTTGTACATCGCTGTGGGTATCTCTGGTGCGATTCAGCACTTGGCAGGTATGAAAGACTCTAAAGTGATTGTTGCAATCAACAAAGACGAAGAAGCACCAATTAATGCAGTAGCAGACTACTGGTTAGTGGGTGATTTGAACACTGTTGTTCCAGAATTGGTTTCTAAAATCTAAGTTCTGAGCACAGTTCAAGACGCCTCTATGTGAATTGCATAGGGGCGTTTTTTTATGGACAAATTTGCATTAAAGAATGATAGTGCTTTCAGCATAAGCATTCACAAAGTCATCTAAGTACAACGCTGATAGCCTATTTGCAGTGTCTTGGTGGTCTGCGATAAAACTTGCAGAGCTATTATCCATATAAAACATTTATGATATTATCCACCGTCTTTTTTAAGCTTTGCTCAATTTTATAATTTGAGTAGGAGTAGTCTTTTGTTGGTCGATACTCGGCTTACATGGCCCATAGTGGTTATTGTAGTGCTGTGCTGTTTATTTCCATTCTTTGCAGATTTAGAAGTGCCATTGCTAGATGGTGCAATGGTTCGCTATGTGGAAAATTTACAGGCACTGTTGTTGCTCTTTGGTGCAATATTCAGTTTTATTTATATTCGACCGCTACAGCTACAAGGTGGGAACAAACAGTTTTGGTTATGGGCTGTACTTTGGTGGTTGCTGCTTTTCGGGCGCAGTACTAGCTGGGGGCGTGACTACTTTCCTGAAGTCCCGAAGCCGTATTTTCGTGCAATTTCAGTCATGTTAATTGCACCTGTAGTATTTATGCTGTTTTCACCCTACCTTAGAAAAGAAATTGCGAAAAAGTTGAAGTATTTTACGTTGCCTATTTGGGCGCTAATGCTGGCATTTTCTGGACTAATCATTTCTGATGCAATTGAGCATGAGCGTGCCATTGATGCATTATTTCTTCGAGATATTCAATATAAAGATTTGATGGAAGAGTTGTATGAATTTCCATTAATTCTCGGTTTGCTTTTCATTACCTATCATTTAATGAAGCAAGATAAGCTTGCAGAAAATTAAGTTTATTGCGTGTCGCTCTAAGCGTATTCCACTTTAAAATATAGTCAGTCTCGCCAATTTTGTTGGTGAAGATGATACCTATGTCAGATTGAAATTTAATTTTTAAATTAGTATAAAAAAACATCACTAAATTTAAGTAAATTAACAAGATTAAGATCATCTCTAAAGCACAAAAACACAGGTGTATATGCTATAATTTTTCGCTGTATTTTATTTTTAGCCTGCATTTCAGGCTAATCATTTGCAAGTTTTACGACATATAAAATGCAAGCAAAATTTGTTTGCAGAATAAGGAGTATGCATGAGCGTATCGGAAATTAGACCGATTGCCATTGAGGATGAACTCAAGCACTCGTATTTAGACTATGCGATGAGCGTGATTGTGTCACGTGCGCTGCCAGATGTACGAGATGGTCTAAAACCTGTGCATCGTCGTGTGCTATTCGCAATGCACGAATTGGGCAATGACTACAACAAAGCTTACAAAAAGTCTGCCCGTGTAGTCGGTGACGTCATCGGTAAATATCACCCGCATGGTGACTCCGCTGTTTACGAAACCATTGTTCGTATGGCGCAAGACTTCAGTTTGCGTTATCAATTGGTCGATGGTCAGGGTAACTTCGGTTCGATTGATGGCGATAGCGCAGCAGCTATGCGTTATACCGAAGTGCGTATGCGTAAATTAACCCATGAACTGTTGGCCGATTTAGAAAAAGACACAGTTGACTGGGAAGATAACTACGACGGCTCTGAGCGTATTCCTCAAGTCATGCCAACCCGTATTCCAAACTTACTGGTGAACGGTGCAGCGGGTATTGCGGTAGGTATGGCGACCAATATGGCGCCACACAACATGACCGAAGTAGTACATGCGTGTTTGGCTTATGCAGACAATCCAAATATTTCTATTGAAGGGTTGATGGAACATATTACAGGTCCAGACTTCCCTACAGGCGGTATTATTTACGGTAAATCAGGCATTGTAGATGCTTACCGTACAGGTAAAGGCCGTTTGCATATTCGTGGTAAGTACCATTTTGAGGAAGATCAAAAAACTGGTCGTACCACCATCGTCTTTACTGAAATCCCTTATCAGGTTAATAAAGCGAAAACCATTGAGCGTATTGCTGAACTGGTAAAAGAAAAGAAACTCGAAGGTATTTCTGAACTACGTGATGAGTCCGATAAGGAAGGGATGCGTATTGCAATTGACTTAAAGCGTGGTGAAAACGCTGAAGTGATTGTGAACAATCTGTTCTTGAATACGCAATTAGAAAACTCATTCAGCATCAACATGGTTTGCCTAGACAATGGTCAGCCAAAGTTGATGAACTTAAAAGATATTATTGCGGCATTTATTCGTCACCGCCAAGAAGTAGTGACTCGCCGTACCATGTTTGAATTGCGTAAAGCACGTGAACGAGGGCATATCTTAGAAGGCTTAACCGTTGCTTTAGCCAATATTGATGCCATCATCGAAACCATTAAATCTTCTGCCAACCCAGCCGAAGCGCGCGAGCGTTTACAGGCAGGCGAGTGGGCTGCAGGCGGTGTCGTGGCGTTATTGGAAAAAGCAGGTTCAGTATCTGTACGTCCAGATGAAATTGAAGGCGAAGACCCAAATCGTCCATTCGGTTTGGAGGGACAGATTTACCGTTTGTCACCTACGCAAGTGACTGCAATTTTAGAATTACGTCTGCATCGTTTAACAGGTCTGGAACAAGACAAATTACATGCAGAATATTCTGAAATTTTGGCACAGATTGCTGAATTGACCGCAATTTTGAATGACTTTAATTTGTTGATGGGTGTGATTCGTGAAGAATTGGCGCAGGTTTTACAACAGTATGGCGATGCACGCCGTACTGAAATTGTAGAATCACGCATCGATTTCTCTCGTGAAGATTTAATTCCAGAAGAACAAGTGGTTCTGACTGTTTCACAAACAGGTTATGCGAAAACTCAGCCATTGTCTGATTATGCTGCGCAGCGTCGTGGTGGTCGTGGTAAATCTGCAACGTCAATGAAAGAAGACGATTACGTACAGCATTTAATTGTGACCTCTAACCACGCAACAGTACTGTGCTTTACCGATGTAGGTAAAGTCTATCGTCTGAAAGTGTTTGAAGTGCCGCAAGCATCACGTGGTGCAAAAGGTCGTCCAATGGTGAACTTGTTGCCATTAGATGCCAATGAAACCATCACCGCGATTTTACCTGTGATTGATGCACCGAAGAAATTTACAGAACGTCTGGCAGACTTCCGTAGCTATGTGAAAGCCAATGCGATACATCTACAGACTAATGCCATTATTGCTGCTCACTATGCTGAACTAGAAGCTGCTTTTGCTGAGCTTGCAGATGGTGATGATTTATCTGATGCACTGCGTGTTCAGTTAAAACAATTGGGTGTGGAGCTTTCTGCAACCGATCTAGATGATGAAATCATTGCTGAATTTGCTACACAAGCAGAAGCATTGCGTAAAAACTTCTATGTATTTATGGCAACAGCATCGGGCACAGTGAAGCGTGTTGAATTGGAACAATTCAGTAACGTTCGCTCGAATGGTTTACGTGCCATTGAACTGAATGAAGAAGATACCTTAATTGGTGTTGCAATTACTGATGGCGAACAACAAATTATGTTGTTCTCCAATGAAGGTAAAGCGATTCGTTTTGCAGAAACCGATGTTCGTTCAATGGGGCGTGCAGCCAAAGGTGTGCGTGGTATGCGTGTCAGCTTTGGTTCAGCACAAGTTGAAGACATCGAAGATGCAGAAGTAGATGGTGATGATGAAGACAGTTCAGATTCAGCATTTATCAGTCGTATTGTGTCATTAGTTGTTGTTCCAGAAACAGGCGAAGTGCTGTGTGCTTCTGCCAATGGTTATGGTAAGCGTACGCCTGTAGATGATTTCCCAACTAAAAAACGTGGTGGTAAAGGGGTTATTGCAATCAAAACCTCGGAACGTAACGGTGAATTGGTGGGTGCGGTTGCCATTGATGAAAGCAAAGAGCTGATGCTGATTTCTGATGGTGGTACTTTGGTGCGTACGCGTGCATCTGAAGTAGCGCAAACAGGCCGTAATGCACAGGGTGTTCGTTTAATTCGCTTGGGTGAAAATGAAACATTGGTGGGCGTAGAAGCGATTGAGACAGTTGAAGAAGAGGACGATTTTATTGAAGATCAGGAAACTGATGATTTAGAAAATTCAGAGACTTCAGAAACAGCAGCAGAAGCAACACCAACCGATGCAGCCAATGATCAAGAAAGTGCTGACTAAGTAATTCAATTAAGAGCAAAGAAAATGATAGAAATAAGGGCGCTTCGGCGTCCTTATTCTTACAGAGCCAAAATGGAAACAACGATGAAGAAAAAAGTAGCTTTGATCTTTGCTGCAACGATGCTGAGTTTAGTTGGCTGTAAGCAATCACAAGATCAGGTACCTGAACCAACGGCGGCACAACAACAGGTTGCCTTTGCTGCCTATGATCAATTACGTGATGGTGAATATGAGCAGTTTTTGACACATCTTGAGCCTGAGTTGCAGCAGTATTTTCAGGACAATCAACGGGTCATGAAAAAGTTTTCCAAGTCTATTCCTAAAGATGCAGAGCGTTCTCGCACGTTGATGACTAAGAAAATTGAGCAACAAGCCAATCAGGGCAAGCAATATAAAATCAGTTATGAAATTGCTTATCCTAAAAACTTGGTGCAATACGATGTAAGTTTTGATGCTGTAGCAAATTCAGCAACTACAACGCAGCAACCTAAAATTCGGAATTTAAATATTCAGGTGTTTGGTGAGTAAACTGATCTATCCTGAAATTTTATGATGAATTGAGAATGCTACAAATAAATATTGTGAAAGATTGATTTTATGACTGCATCTGGCATTTGATATTGAAATAATTTTATGCAAGTCAGGGCAAGATGTGGTTAAATGCCATCATTTTATTGTGTTTCACATAGATAAGGAAAAATCATGCGCGCGTACAATTTCTGTGCTGGTCCTGCTGCATTACCTACAGCCGTTTTAGAAAAAGCCCAAGCTGAAATGCTGGATTGGCATGGCAAGGGACTTTCCATTATGGAAATGAGCCATCGTAGCAAAGACTATGTGGCTGTTGCAGAAAAGGCTGAAGCAGATTTACGCACTTTAATGAATATTCCTGAGAACTACAAAGTATTGTTCTTACAGGGTGGTGCATCGTTGCAGTTTTCTGCAATTCCGTTGAATTTGTTGGGTAAAAATAACAAAGCAGATTATATCCATACAGGAATTTGGTCTGAAAAAGCATTAAAAGAAGCGCAGCGCTATGGCGATATCAATGTCGTAGAAGCGGGTATTCAAATTGAAGGCAAACATGCCATTAGCGAACAAAGCCAATGGAATTTATCTGCCGATGCTGCTTATGTGCATTATGCCGATAACGAAACCATTGGTGGTTTGCAGTTTGCCAATATTCCTGAAACAGATAAGCCATTGGTATGCGATTTCTCATCGAGCATTTTATCTGCACCTTTAGATGTATCTAAATTTGGTTTAATTTATGCGGGTGCGCAAAAAAATATTGGCCCTGCGGGTCTAACCATCGTCATTGTACGTGAAGACTTGCTTGATCAAGCTAAGCCAGAAATTCCAAGCATTTTGAAATATTCATCGCAAGCAAAAAATGATTCGATGGTGAATACTCCTGCAACTTATGCATGGTATTTATCTGGTTTGGTGTTTGAGTGGTTATTGCAAAATGGTGGTGTGGATAAAATTCATCAAGCCAATTTGGAAAAAGCTAGATTGTTGTATGGCTATATCGATTCAAGTGACTTCTATGCAAATCCAATTTACACAGCAAACCGCTCAATCATGAATGTGCCATTTACGTTAGCGGATGCAGCACTTGAAAAAGCATTTTTGCAAGAAGCCGAAGACAATCGTTTACTGAATTTGGCAGGTCACCGTTCTGTGGGTGGTATGCGTGCAAGTATTTATAATGCTGTGCCATTAGAAGGTGTGCAAGCTCTCGTGAACTTTATGGATGACTTTGCAAAACGTCACGGTTAATTGCTCAGCGAAAGCAAAAACCCAGCTGAAAAGCTGGGTTTTTTTTGGAATGAAGGTGAGTATTTGGCTTCAGTTTAGAGAATTCAACTTAGAACATTAGATATTAGAAAACAAAATAGTGTAAAGCATAAGCAGAGAGCAGCATGCCTAATGCAAAAAATAGGCAAGACATTGCATCGAGTTGGTAGCGTTGCTCTAACTGATGTTCAACATGCTGTAAGTTTTCTTCTTGCACGATTTTCATAGATATTATTTTCCGATGATCTATTTATCGTTAAATATGTAGTAAGCCATATTTTTAGCATAAAAAATTGATTAAATAAAGTACTAATTTTATTTTAAGCAGATTTAAGTATCGATATTGAAATAATTACAGTAGATTTTCCAAATCCTTGCTGTTTAAGGCTTTGCGATTATTTGATGTAATTCTATTTTAAATAATTTATCCACAACTTATATTTTAAATTGAGTTGATTTTTGAATTTATAATAAATTTAAAACTGTGGATAAATGGGCCTATTTTGAATTTAAAACGATTAAATAATCGGCAGTTTATCCACAATTCTTTTATAGAGGTAACGATTTAACCCTAAATAAAATAAAAAATCGCCCATCTTTTAGATACATTGTATCGATGGGCGATTAGAAAGGTTAAATAAATAACTTACTGTTTTTTATTGTGAATGTAGGCTTGAATCCAGATGTTGCCACGAATGTATTGTCCAATTTCAAAATTTTGATGGGCAGGGTTTTTAGTCGCAATACGAATCAAAATAGCAGGCTGATTTTCATCATGAATCAGGGTGACATCATAAACAGTATAGTTTTGATTCATGAATTCAAAACTGGTTTTGCCAACCACGTTGCCCTGAAACCATGCTTCATCTTCCTGACCAATATTTTCACCATATAAATATGCCACCATTTTAGAAAAATCGACGGTGACAGGTGCCTGATCATCTTCAGATTTGGGCTGCCATGCATCAATTTGTTCCTGCAAATTTGGTGGTGCAACGCCATCATTGGCAGCCAAAATATCATTTAAGGCACGGTGGTGTTTGATTGAAGCAGGATCATCTACTACTAATTGTTCACCTTCGGCCACGGTTTCCAGTTCGTATGCCCATGCATTTAAATGTACCCAATAGCTTTGGTCTTTTTGGTATTGCTGGTGGTTTACGCTATAGAGACTATCAAAGGCATATACAATACTGTTATTGCCTAAATTGAGTCTAAGCACCGCTTGGGTATTCGATTTACAGCAAATTATACGTTCAATTTTGGCTTCGACTTTGTATGGACTTTCAAAACACGGAAAAGCTATTTTAACAGCTTGTGGTTTATTATTTTCAACAGCAATTACTTGCGCCAACTGTACCGCTTGTTTGCTTGGCCCTTGAATGAGCCAAGTTGCAGGATCCATTTCTGATTCTTGGCGACACAAACCCATTGGCATAATTGGTGCATCTAGAGCCAGCCCTAACCATTTTGGAACTTCAGTGCAGGGTTCATCCGTCAGTAAATTCCAATGTTCTACATGGCTACCGAAGTTTTGATCTTCAATGCGGATGATTTCTGGTCTATTTTGATTGTTCATAAGCACTTTTAGATGTTGGGTTCTGTTCTTTACTATTAGATCGAGGGTTATTTTGATTTTTCAAGTCTTTGGCTGAAATTTCACAGAAATGTAGGAGATCATCGATATATTCAACATCAGCTAAAGCGATTTGAGATCGTAATGAAAAATAGTCTGCAGGATGCTTTCATCTGCATAATTTGAAATTTTAAAACAGGCTGTATTGCAGTGAGTTTGATACACTAGTTCAATATTATTGTGATGGGTTGTACTGTGCTGCCATTTAAACTTTGGGTCGATGCGGATGCATTGCCTAAAATTCTGAGAGAAGTGATTCTACGTGCTTCAGATCGTTATCAGCTAGAAGTTACCTTTGTTGCCAATCAATCTGTGGGCATCACGCCTTCGGTACGCATCAATTCCATTCAGGTCATGCATGGTGCAGATGCAGCTGATCAGGAAATTGTAGACCGCATGAAAGCGCATGACATTGTGATCACTCAGGATATTCCACTTGCAGCTCAGGTGATTGAGAAGGGTGGAATTGCGATTCATCCACGCGGTGAAGTGTATACGGTAGCCAATGTGAAAGCACGGCTGCATTTGCGTGATTTTATGGATACCTTACGTGGTGCGGGGGTACAAACAGGTGGACCTGCACCCATTTCAGAACGAGATAAACGTGAGTTTTCCAGTAGCTTAGACCAAACCATTCAAAAGCAAAAACGTAAAACTGCTTAATACGAGCCCGATATGCCATCTAAAACCAATATTATGATGACCTATGCAGGATTGGTTTTCATTTGGGCAACGACACCTTTGGCGATTGTGTGGAGTGTGTCGGATTTACCCGTGCTGTGGGCATTGGTGCTACGGTTCTTTCTAGCATTGCCCATGGCGGTGACTTTATTGTTGCTATTCAAAGTACATTTTCCATGTCATGCACAGGCATGGCACAGCTATTTAGCTGGCTCGTTTAGTTTAATTGGCTCGCAAATTTTTACCTACATTGCCACAGCTTATTTAAGCTCGGGCATTATTGCTTTAATGTTTGGACTTGCGCCAATTATGGCAGGCTTGATTGGTCGCTTTGTATTTCAGCAGCATTTGGCACGTTTGCAGTGGTTGGGTATGCTAGTGTCTATTACTGGATTGGGCATTATTTGTTTTGGTGGAGAAACGCAGCATGTGCACCCTGTCGGGATTGCTTTAATGCTGTTGAGTGTACTGACTTATGCGATGTCCATTTTCTGGGTTAAAAAGGTCAATGCAAAGATTGAACCTGTTGCACAAGCCACAGGCTCAATTTTAGTGTCTACTATTGCAGCCCTATGTATTGTGCCTTTTATTTGGCAAGATGTTCCGACAGCTTGGCCAAGTTTGAAATCTATGGCCGCTTTGCTCTATACCGTGATCATGGCTTCACTCATCGCCATGTTCTGTTATTTTAAGTTGGTGCAAAATATTCAGGCCACCACTTTATCGCTAACAACGGTGATGACGCCCATGCTGGCTTTATTGATTGGCGCATTGTTTAATCAGGAAGCATTGTCCATGATGGTTTTTGTGGGGGCATCGGTATTGTTGTTAGGCTTATTCCTGTATTTTTATCGTGATTTAAAAACCAGCCGCAGCTTGGCACAAAAAATAAAATCATCATCACCATCTTAAACAAGGCTTAAAGCTACATAGAATTTGAAAGTCACTTTCTTTTTAATTGTATTTTGTTAGGCTTTACTCAGATATCTTTACCTTGTTTTATTGCGACAGCTTCGGTAAGTTTGACGCGGTCTTGAGGGTGTAAGGTAATAAAATACGCACCTGTGCGATATTGGCCATTTTCTTCCTCACGGCTATACACCACTTGGGCAGTTGCCGCGATATGAAAGAAATTTTCAGGATGGCTGAGCGTGACATGAATATAACTGCCCGAATTTAATTCACGGTCACTATAAAAGCTCAAACCACTTTCTGAAAAATTGACCTGTTCAGGCACAGGTAACATGCTTTGTACAATTGCATCGTACAAAGACCCCGTAATAAGGTTTAATTTTTGGTTGAATAAGGATAAGATTCGAGCAATTTGTTGATCTTTTTCAGTTAATTGTTCTAATTCGTAGTTTAGGGCATGATCAAATTGATCTAATTCTGCGAGTAGTAGAAAATAACGCGGTAAAACAAAATTAGGATCGTAAGGGTCATTTAAGGCAACATCGTCTGAAATGATCTGATAATTGATTCTTAAGGCAGCATCAATTCGTGACATTACACGACGTTCGGACGGGACACTTTGATGCTGTAAATTTTCCATAATGTATTACCTCGGACTAGATGGTATGTTTAAACCAATCTCGCTATATATAGGGTTGAGATATACGCGCGCACGGCGCAGTAACCACTTTATTTCTTTTATTGCCTTAGTTTCAATGATCGGTCTAACTTTGGGTGTTGCCGTCCTCATTACCGTACTTTCGGTGATGAATGGTTTTGATCGCGAGTTAAAAAATCGTGTCTTGGGAATGATACCTCAAGCCACTGTTTCATCAACACAAATTTTAACAAATTGGCCAGAACTTGCAACGAAAGTTGAGCAGCATAAGCATGTAGTTGGGGCTGCTCCATTTACCCAATTACAAGGCATGTTAACTGCGCAAGGTCAGGTTTCGGGCATTATGGTGACGGGGATTGAACCCGAATACGAAAAGAAAGTTTCGATTATTCAAAACCATATGGTTGCAGGCAGTATCGATAATCTTAAAAAAGGTGAGTTTGGTATTGTCTTAGGCAAACAGATGACCGATGCCTTGGGCTTAGGTTTAAATGACAATATCACACTGGTTTTGCCTGAAGCGACACCCTCACCAGCAGGTGTAGTACCACGTTTTAAGCGCTTCAAAGTGGTAGGTATTTTTAGTATTGGTGCAGAAGTTGATTCAATGATGGGCTATATTGCCTTGAATGATGCATCTACTCTGTTGCGTTTACCCGATGGTGCACAAGGTGTGCGTTTAAAACTGGATGATATTTTTGCTGCGCCACAAGTGTCTCAAGACATCGTACAAGATTTGCCAGCGAACTTCTATGCTTCGGACTGGACCTATACCCACGGTAATTTATTCAGTGCCATTCAAATGGAAAAGGCGATGGTCAGCCTGTTGTTATTCCTGATTGTTTTGGTGGCTGCTTTTAATATTGTGTCTTCATTGGTCATGGTCGTGACTGATAAAAAGTCAGATATTGCAATTTTAAGAACCTTGGGGGCATCGCCAAGTACCATTACTAAAATCTTTATGGTGCAAGGGACTGTCATTGGGGTGATTGGCACCGTGTCGGGGGCAATTTTGGGTATTATTTTTGCTTCAAGCATTAGTGGCTTTATTGCATGGTTGAATAATCTTTTTGGGCTTAACTTGTTTGATGCTTACTTTATCAACTACTTACCTTCATATTTAAGATGGCAAGATGTGGTGGTGATTGTAAGTCTGTCGTTAATTTTAAGTTTCTTGGCAACTATTTACCCTGCGTTACGTGCAGCAAAAATTCAACCTGCAGAGGCATTGCGTTATGAGTAAAATTGTTCTTGAAGCGAAACAAGTTTCTAAGCACTTTACCGATGGCAAAACTACTGTGGAAGTGATTCGTGGATTAGATTTACAGGTACAGCAAGGGCAGTTTGTGTCGATTGTGGGTGCAAGTGGTTCAGGGAAAAGTACTTTGCTGCATGTGTTAGGTGGTTTAGATCGACCAAGTACAGGTGAGGTATTTTTAAATGGGCAGCGTTTTGATAATTTAGGTGAAGCAGAGCGTGGTTATCTGCGTAATCAGTATTTAGGCTTTGTCTATCAGTTTCACCATTTGCTGCCTGAGTTTACTGCGTTAGAAAATGTTGCAATGCCGCTGATGTTACGTGCAGGTACGCAATTTAAAGAAGTGAAAGCACAAGCAGAATACTTGCTAGAACGTGTCGGTTTATCACACCGTTTAACCCATAAACCTGGCGAATTGTCGGGTGGGGAACGTCAGCGTGTTGCCTTAGCACGTGCTTTGGTCGCCAAACCTGCACTGATGCTTGCCGATGAACCCACAGGTAATTTAGACCGTAAAACTGCAGTCAAAGTGTTTGAACTTCTGCGTGAATTGCGTAGTGAAATGAACATGGCTATGTTGATTGTGACTCACGATGAAGAGTTGGCGAAATCTGCCGATATCATTTTGCACATGCAAGATGGTGTTTGGGTAGATGGTTAAAAATTCTTAAATTTGACCATGCCCTTATTAACCTTAACGTAGGTCACTGTGGATACTTGAGCTAAGCTACATTAGTGGAATAAGACTCTTTTATTGAAGCCCGCTTCGGCGGGCTTTATGATGCTTGCCAATAAAAATAATAAACTGAATTTTCATGCTGCAATTTATTGGGCTAGCTTGGGTAATGGGAATTGCCTGTGTTGGAATACGTACTTCATTTTTTCCTTTTGATACTCTAAACGCATTACCACGCGTGCTGGTATTCATTTTTATATTGTGTATTGGGCTGCAAGTTTATGTGCAGCAGCGTTTGCCTTCCGTGTACTGGAAATTATTGAATGGGGTTTTGGCCAGTCTATTGTGTTTTATTTTAGGCTGGCTTTACGCAGATTCACAGTTACAGCGGCGTATGCAATGGCGTGAATTGCAACGTGACACTACAGAAGTTATCGTCTATGTAGGGCAATTAAACCAGTTAAAAGACAACAGTGTTTCACAACCTGTTGAGGTGCTGAATCGACATCCACAAACAGTCACATGGCTTGCGACTTTAGCTCAAAATTCAGTATTACCCGACTTAGAATTAGGTCAGTATTATAAGCTCAGTGGTACGGTTTACCCTGCGCATAGCTATGCGACTGCAGGAGTATTTGATGTAGAGCAATGGTATTTGCAGCAAAATATCATGGGCAATTTTCGGGTAACTCATGTCCAGTCTATTTCTGCCGAACAGATTTATAGCATGGGTCTGAGCAAGCATTGGCGTGCACAACACACGCTTTGGGCAAAATTTCGGCTGTGGATAGAACAACAGCGTTATCAAATTCGAGCATTTATTCAACAGCAGTCTCTACAACATAAAGGTCTGCTTTTAGCGTTACTCACGGGCGATAAAAGTCTGTTATCTAGTGAAATTGAAGATCAATTTCAACGCTTTGGGATTAGTCATTTACTGGCAATTTCGGGGCCGCACGTACTGATTTTTGCGGCAATGCTGTGTTGGGGTTTGGATCGCTTAATTAGGGGTTATCGCCCGCATTACTATTTGTGGATGCCTAGACAATACCTATTGTTGTTGCCGTTTTTAAGCTGTGTAGGGTTATACACGGCATTTGTCGGTTTTGAAATTCCAGCACTCAGAACTTTGTTGATGTGCAGTGTCGTCACAATAATGTTGCTGCTGAAGCAAAAAATAAGCAGTTTTGCCTTACTGATTTACAGCGCTGCTTTGTTGCTCTATTTAGATCCTTTGAGAGTATTGTCAGCAGCATTTTGGCTATCTTATGGTGCATGTTTTATTTTGCTGCGAATTTATCAGAGCCTGCATCATCAACCCAAACGTATTTATCTCAGTCGCTGGCAACAATTCTGGCAGGGCTTTAAAATTTTAGTTGAATCGCAATGGAAAATATTCATTGCCTTGTTACCACTGGTGATTGTGTTTTTTAAGCAAGTCTCTTGGATTGCTCCTTTAAGCAATATCGTGGCCATTCCTTTCATTGGGTTAGTGATTGTACCCTTAGATATTTTGGCAGGTCTTAGCTTTTTTCTATTTGAGCCATTGTCAGCAGTATTGTTTCAACTGAATGATAATTTACTGGCTTTGTTGTTACTGATATTTCGAGGTATAGACGCTTTATTTGCACCACAGCTATCTAGCATCGCAATGTCGGCTGCAGTTTATATTTGTTTATGTATAGGGTTGTTGTTGCTGTTTTTACCACAATCAGTTTTGCCTAAGACTTGGGCTGCCTTATGCTTTGTACCCCTCATTTTAATTGACCCGCAACGACAAAAGTTTGAGTTGGTGGTGTTGGATGTCGGGCAAGGGCAAGCCGTATTTCTGCGTTCTGGTTCGTACAGTATGATGATTGATGTGGGCGGATATTATGACGAAAGCAAGTTTAGTGTCGGGCAGCAGATTATACGTCCATTTTTATCTGTGCAGGGCATCAGTACGCTAGATCATGTAATGCTCACGCATTTAGACCAAGATCATAGCGGTGCTTTTGCTTATTTGAAAAATGAAATCAATATCCATAAGGTTAGTGCCAATCAAGCGGTGAATGTGACTGAAAATACCCAGTTTGAATTTTGTTACCAAGGGCAACAATGGAATTTACCACATCAAGTACGCATACAGGTACTCTCTCCAAAACCAAGTCAGTTACAGTATGCCGCACAGCAGCAGAATGAATACGCTTGTGTGCTACATATTCATGTGCCAAATGCACAACCTTATCAGGACTTTTTGCTGATGGCCGATACAGGCTGGGCAACTGAATATCAAATTTTACAGGATTATCCTGATTTAAACGTGGATGTTTTAATTTTGGGGCATCATGGCAGTAAACACAGCTCTGCTTATGATTTTTTAGCACATTTTCGGCCTAAACTGGCTGTGGCATCGGCAGGTTTTGACAATCGTTATGGGCATCCTAGCCCTATCGTTGAGCAACGTTTGGTCGATCTGAATATTCCATTCATGTATACGGCTCAGCATGGAAGTTTACGTTTTTATTTAGATGCGCCACACCGCATGCTTATACAGCCGTATCGGCAACAGAAGTTGTGGCTGCAGCGTTAACTTGATTCTGAGCTTGCATGCGCACAGCTTGAACATCAGCCAAGGCTTCATGCGTAGGCTTGTGATAAACCCCGCGTAAATCTGGATGGGCTTTGTATCGTTTATAACTCCAATGATAATGCGCAGGATAACGACGAATTAGGTCTTCAATTTCACGGTGAATAATTGCTGTACCAGCATTGGCATGACTTTCATAAATTTGTTCGTCAATCGCTTCGATATGAATATCAAAACCCTGATTTTCATTTCTCAATGCATATAAAAGTAGGGCGCTGGCTTTAGTTTTTTGAATTAGTTTGGCACTTAAATTGCTCGATTCCAAAGGGATGCCAAAAAATGGAATCATTTCACCGCCCACATTGGGAGTATGATCAGGCAGAATCACCGTAGTACCGCCTTGTTTCAGGGCTTTAAAAATCTGACGCACGCCAGACTCATCGGTTGGAACTAAATTCGCCTGTTCACGGCTACGTGCCTGACGAACAAAGTCATCTGCAGCAGGATTTTTCACTGGCTTATACATAATGGTCATTGGGGTAAATTGTGCAATCCATGCATTCATAATTTCCCAAGTGCCAAAATGCGGCACAATCAACACCACGCCTTTTTGTTGGGCAAGTGCTTCTTGTAATAAATCTAAACCGTGTACTTGATGAATTCTTTGAATATTCTTTTGATTGCTTGAGCCCCAAATATGAAAAAACTCAAAATAAGAGGTGAGTTCGTTACGAATCGCTTGTTGGGTAACGAGTTTACGTTGCTGAGCGTCTAATTCAGGAAGTGCAATTTGTAAATTCAGTTCAATGGTTTGTGAGGTTTTACTTAAACGTAGACGATTGACCAAAAAAGCCAACGATTTGGCAAAAACACGCGCAACAGACAAAGGTTGACGACTGACAAAATGCAGCAAGCGCGATAAAGACGTTGTAGGTGCAGGTTGGGTCATAACGACAGCGTCAATTGGTCAAAAGAATAAAGATGCGAAATATTATAGGAGAAAATACAGGCTTTAGACAGTTTTTGCCAATTCCGTGTATATAATGGAGCAAATTTACTATTTTTTGGATTGTTTCATGTCCGATTGGCCACCAAAACCACAAAATGAATCACAGCAAATCCCACCACATGCACAGCAGCCAACAGGCAATGAGTGGAAACTATTAGAAAAAGCAGTTTTAGCCTCAGTTGAAGAACAACGTCGTGCACGTCGTTGGGGAATTTTCTTTAAGTTTTTAACTTTTGCCTATGTTTTTTTGCTCTTGGTCATTATGGGCAAAGGTTGCAGTACCACGACGACGAATCCATCTGCAGCGAGTCCGCACATTGCAGTGGTCGATATTGTTGGAACGATTGCATCAGATAAGCAAAGTGTGAACAGCAACGACACCATTAAGTCGCTGAAAAAAGCCTATGAAAATAGCAATAGTAAAGCCGTAGTGCTGAACATTAATTCACCTGGCGGCTCACCTGTACAGTCCGATGAAATCTGGCAAGAAATTCAATATCTGAAAAAACAGCATCAGGATAAAAAACTGTATGCTGTCATTGGCGATACTGGTGCCTCAGGTGCCTATTATATTGCCTCTGCTGCCGATGAAATTATTGTCAATCCATCTAGTTTGGTGGGTTCAATTGGTGTAATTATGCCAAATTACGGCCTGAGTGGTTTAATGCAAAAAATGGGTGTGGAAGATCGCACTATGACTTCGGGTGAAAATAAAGCCTTGTTGTCGATGACGCAACCTGTCGATCCTGCACAGAAAAAGCATGTGCAAGCAGTATTGGATAATGTGCATGGTCATTTTATTCAAGCGGTGAAAAATGGACGTGGTGCGAAACTGAAATCACAAGATCCTGCAATTTTCTCTGGTTTATTCTGGACAGGTGAGCAAGCAGTTACACTGGGAATTGCCGATAAAATTGGTAGTCTAAATAGCCTAAAGCGTGATTTAAACCTTGATAAAGCTGTGAATTATACGATTGAACATAGTCCTTTAGACTCTGTATTAGGTCGTATGGGGGCCGCAGTGGGAGAGGGTTTTGCCACTTCAATTTCTCAACAGATTCAGACTGAGCAAAACGCGAAATTACAATGAAACCACTGATTCATTTTGCACATGCCAATGGCGTGCCATCAAAGGTCTATCAAAAACTCTTTGATTCACTTAAAGATGATTACGATGTGATTGATGTTCCGTTGTTAGGGCCAGATAAGCGTTATCCAATTGATAATCATTGGCATAGCTTAACCCAGCAAGTGATTGACAGCATTGTACGTCAATCACAAGGCCGTAAAGTCATTGCGTTAGGGCATTCTTTAGGTGCGGTCTTGTCTTTTCAAGCAGCTTTGCAACGTCCTGAGTTGTTTGAGCAAGTGATTATGCTCGATCCACCTTTAATTATGGGTAAGGCTTCAGTGTTTTTGCATTTTGCTAAAATGTTGAAACTCAAAGCGGTTGATCAAATGTCACCCGCAGCTTTGTCTTTGCGACGTCGTGATCATTGGGAGAGCCGTGCGCAGGCTGCAGAATTATTGCGTCCTAAAGGTTTTTACAAAGACTTTGATGCAGACTGTTTTCAGGCCTATATTGATTTTGCGTTAACAGAAGACAGTGTGCGTGGTGGGGTAGAGTTGACCATTCCAAAAATGGATGAAGTCAATATCTTCAGAACCAATCCATCGCTTTGGTGGTTGCCGCAGTCTAAGCCGCAAGTGCCAATGCAATTGGTAATTGCAGAAAAAGGGCCATTTTTAAAGCCTGGTTTTCCACAGATTACTTCTAAGAAATTTGGGATACCGTATCAGGTTACGGCAGGCGGGCACATGTTCCCCTTAGAAAAGCCTATAGAGACTGCGCAGCTGATTAAAGACTTAATTCAAGCCCAGCAAACAAAAGCAAGCGTGGTGTAAAAAGATACTTGTTTGCATCGTGTATAAAAAACGCCTGATAACAGGCGTTTTTTATTTTGTATCCATTAAGCCAATTGCTTAAACACGGCAAAACTGTACTGGTTGCTGTAACAGCTGCTGACGATACATCACGCCTTGCGCGGTGTGTTCAAGGCTACCATTGCAAATCCATTCAACCACTTGTGGGTAAATTAAATGTTCCAATACATGTACGCGGTTGGCCAAACTTTCAGGAGTGTCATGCAGATTTACCTGTAATACACCTTGTGCGAGTGCTGGACCTGCATCTAGTTCGGCTGTGACATAATGGACTGTACAGCCATGCAAGGTATCACCAGTATTGAGGACACGTTGATGGGTATGCATGCCCTTATAATGTGGCAAGAGTGAAGGATGAATGTTGAGCATTTTTCCTTCCCAAGCCTGCACAAACTTGGCACTTAAAATTCGCATAAAGCCCGCAAGAACAACTAAATCGACATTCCAGGCCAGCAATTGCTGATGCATCACCTCATCAAAGGTTTCACGGTCAGGGTATTGCTTATGTTCAATGACTGCGGTTGGAATACCTGCATTTTGCGCACGGGTGAGGGCATAGGCATCAGGCTTATTGGAAATAACCCCAACAATTTGCCCTGAAAGATTGGCATCTATCAGGGCTTGTAGGTTACTTCCGCTGCCTGAAACAAGAACAGCTATTTTGATCATGGGTGTTGAATCACGCAAAAATTACGCGAATTTTTTCATCTGCGCCTTCAACAGATTCGGCATTGTCTTGAATGCGACCCATTACCCATGCTTTTTCGCCTAAGCTGTTGAGAAGTGCTACAGTTTTGTCTGCATCATTGGCATCTACTGCAACAACCATCCCTACACCACAGTTAAAGGTACGATACATTTCAAACTGTTCTACACCACCTTCGCGTTGTAATAGTTTGAATAGTTCAGGCCATTCCCAAGAAGATTCATCAATCACTGCTTGTGCACCATTTGGCAATACGCGAGGCAAGTTCCCAGGTAGGCCGCCACCAGTGATGTGTGCCATAGCATGCACATCTACTTGTTTGCATAATTCAAGCATAGATTTAACATAAATGCGTGTTGGTTCCATGGCAACGTCAGCAAGTGGACGACCATCAACCAGTTGAGTTAAATCAACATTTTTTACGTCTAAAATTTTACGAAGTAAAGAGTAACCGTTCGAGTGCGCGCCTGAAGATGCAACACCAATTAAAACGTCACCCGCTTTTACTTTAGAGCCATCAATAATTTTGCTTTGCTCAACCACGCCCACACAGAAGCCTGCAAGATCGTAATCTTCACCTTCATACATGCCTGGCATTTCTGCTGTTTCACCACCTACAAGCGCACAGCCTGCAAGCTCACAGCCTTTACCAATACCTGTCACAACATTGGCAGCAACGTCTACATTTAAGTGACCTGTTGCATAGTAGTCGAGGAAGAATAAAGGTTCAGCACCACATACCAGCAAATCGTTTACACACATTGCGACTAAGTCTTGACCAATGGTGTCGTGGCGATTTAGGTTCAACGCTAAACGTAATTTAGTCCCTACACCATCTGTGCCAGATACGAGGACAGGTTCTTCATAACCTTTCGGAATTTTACAAAGTGCGCCAAAGCCACCTAATCCACCCATCACTTCAGGACGAGTAGTACGCTTAGCAACAGATTTGATACGATCGACTAACGCGTCGCCCGCTTCAATATCGACACCAGCATCTTTATAGCTTAAACCAGTGGTAGGGTTAGAAGTTGAGTTGCTCATAATGAAGTCTCCGCATTCGCGGGGCCGATTATACCTGAATATACGAAACTCTTATGTTATTTATGCGCCAAAATGCTATCTTTATTCAAATATTTTAGCTTCTATAACGAATAAACTGAAAAAAGGCGAATTTCTATGGTCGATCGTACCTTGCGTCGCATTTTTATCCTGTCTGGGATAGTTCTGCTCCTTTGGGTGCTGTACTTATTAAAACCGGTTGTCATTCCTTTTGTGGTCGCATTTTTCATGGCCTATTTATTTAGTCCATTGGTGGAAAACTTGTGCAAAGTCGGTTTGCCGCGCTGGTTGTCAATCAGTATTGTATTTATTGGAATTGGTATCGCGCTGACGCTTGCTGTTTGGTACATCATTCCATTGGTTTGGAAACAGTTGATTATTGCGCGTGACAGTATTCCTGTAGGTATTAACTGGATTAATTCGACCTTTTTGCCTTGGGTGTCGTCCACCTTCAATATTGAAGAAATGGAAATTGATACTACGCACATGACCACAATTGTGATGGATTATGTGCAGACCAATTACAGTGCCGATAGCATTCAAGCAATGGCCTTGCGTGTTGCACAGTCTGGACTGAATTTTATCCAGATTGGGGGGACGGTCGTACTTATTCCAATTATCGCTTTCTATTTCCTGTTGGATTGGCAGCGCATGCTCGACAGTTTACGTCGTTTAATTCCACGTCCGTATGAGCAAAGCACTTTGACTGTGGTGCAAGAATGTCACAGTGTTTTAGGCGCATTTGTGAAAGGTCAGTTTTTGGTGATGATTTTGTTGGGTGTGGTCTATGCCACAGGTCTACAACTGATTGGTTTAGAGGTTGGCTTAATTATTGGCATGATTGCTGGTCTGGCCAGTATTATTCCATATTTGGGTTTTGCCGTAGGAATTGTTGCTGCAATCATTGCCACTTTCCTGCAATTTGGGATTGATTGGATGCAATTGGTCTTGGTGCTGGTGGTGTTCATGATTGGGCAGGCCGTGGAAGGCTACATTCTGCAACCATTTTTATTGGGTGACAAAATTGGACTTTCACCTGTTGCGGTGGTTTTCGCAGTTTTGGCAGGTGCGCAGCTCGCAGGTTTTATGGGGATGTTGATTGCCTTGCCAGTTGCTGCGGTGATTGTGGTCCTGCTTCGTCATTTGCGTGATTATTACGAAAAAAGTTACTTATATGGACAACCTGTGGTGGTGTCTGAAGATGCAGTATCGGGTGATATTAGTATTGAAACCTCACAAGTGCATATTGATATCGAACTTGACCCTCATGCTGCAAATTCACTGCAACAGACTGAAAAATCAAGTAAGATAAAACCCTCAGATCAGCCAGACTCCTAGGTGATTACAGTTATATGCGTCAACTGCAGTTAGACATCGAGCCTCAATTAGATGCACGGATCAGTGATTTTTCTGGTCCGGGTTGGGGGCACGTCATTGATGCAGTACGACAGCTTCATGCAGGACTGGTCAATCGTTTTTATGTCTATGGTGGTGCAGGTACAGGTAAAAGTCATTTGCTGTCTGCAATTTGTGATTCATATTTAGAAATTGGCAAATCTGCCATTAAAGTGTCTTTACTTGAGTTGCTCGATGCCCCAACCGAAGCAATCACGTCTTTAGATCGCTATGACTTGGTGGCTTTAGATGATATTGAAGCGATTAGCGGTGTGCCACATTGGCAACGTGCAGTTTTTCATTTAATCAACTACAGTAATGAAGTGGGTGGTCAGTTGGTATTTTCCTCCCGTTTTGCACCGATTGAATTGAAGTTGGAATTACCCGATTTACAATCACGTTTGACGCAAGCGGTGAGTGTTAAAGTACCTTCGGGCAGTTTATATGCAGACCGACAAGCACTGGTGAGTTCGGTGCTGGAACGTCGTGGCATCCTGATTGATCCACAAATTATTGATTATTTGTTATTGCATGGGCCACAACAAACTTCTATCTTGCTGCAAAACCTTGAGCAGTTGGTGCAATTACTCAAAGGAGAAAAAACAAAATTAAGTGGCGCCAATTTGCGTCAGATTTATGCGCTGATTGACGAATATCGGTAAAAATTAAAATTACTTGAGAATTTGCTCGAGCTGTGCGAAATTATTGGGAAAATAATTCGAAGTTGCAGGGAATTTGCAACTAAAGAAGAAAAAAAACAAAGAAAATTACAAGGAGTACGCTTATGCTCAAGCAGAGCATCGGCATTGGTATGCTGTTTATCGCAGGTCATGCATATAGTAGTAATATCATTGTCACCACCACTGCAGACACAAAAGCAGATGATCAACAATGTTCTTTGCGTGAAGCCGTTGAATATATTAATTTAGGAAAGCCTGAACAAGGCCATTTGGGATGTGGTGGTGAAAATGCCTCCAATGTGATTTTATTAGAAAAAAAAGCGATTTATCAGTTAGATCAGCAACTTAAAATTACTGAAAGCCTGGAAATAAAAACCACTTATGACAGTAGTTTTAATGACAAAACCTCGCCAGGATTAAATAATGCCATTATTCAAATGCGTGGGAATGGTCGGATTTTCCATGTTGATGATAGCCAGGATCGTTTCGTAAATGTGTCACTGAAAGAGCTGACATTAGAAGGCTGTGGAGAGGAGCGCTGCCGTCAGGAACAAGGCGGTTTAATTCTGAATAATGAAAATTTAAATTTAGAGTACGTAAAGCTGAGTAAAGGTATTGCCAATCAAGGTGGTGCAATTTATAACTTGGCGCAAATCACTACTGATCTTGATCGTGTTGTTAGAGGCTTAATGCAGGTAAAAAATAGCCTGTTTGAAAATAACCAAGCGCAAGATGGCGGTGCCATTTATAGTAAAATTCCTAATTTTACAGTAACTTCATCGGTTTTTAAGAGCAATAAAACTACGAATTCAAACTCTGCCAATTTATATGCAGCTAGCAGCACAGCAGATGAAAATACCCAAGTTTTTTCAAATGATGTGAATAAGGTGACAAGTAGTACCTTTATTGCTAATGAAGGGTATGTGTTGAATGTCCTTGATGGT
Source organism: Acinetobacter sp. A1 (assembly GCF_012371315.1). Taxonomy (NCBI): domain Bacteria; kingdom Pseudomonadati; phylum Pseudomonadota; class Gammaproteobacteria; order Moraxellales; family Moraxellaceae; genus Acinetobacter; species Acinetobacter sp. A1. Next base: position 92,693 of record NZ_JAAZQY010000002.1, on the reverse strand, counting down.
ATTGGTGTTAATAATGTCAGCATCCTGGGGAACACGCGCGGTATTTATTTAAATGCCCCTTTGGGTAAAGGCTATGTAGCGAACAGTATTGTTTTGGCGAACCCACATCCAGTGAATAGCATGGCTTATAATTGTACCCAAGCAGGTTCAGATGCCACCGTATTACAAAATAATCTAGTTGGTGCAGGTTGCAGTACGGGTGATGCGAATTATCCAAACAGCGTATGGACAGGTAATACCATATTCGCAGGCAATATGCTTGAAGGGGCATGTAAAACACTGAGCGAAGATGCTGCGGCCTTATTTTGTCCATACCATGTGCCTGAAAATGCGTTCTTAGGTTTTATTCGTCCGCGTGTATTGCTGACTGATCAAAGTTTGCAAGATTCTCTAGTGGTGAATAAAGGTCAACTTGCTAAAGCAGGGTTGCCTATGCAGGGGTGTACATCAGCCGATCAGCGTGGGATGCAACGTGAATTTGATAGTACGTTATGCGATCGCGGTGCAATTGAGGTAATGGTGCCTGCATCTAGAGGCTTAATCGGTCAAGATATTCTGGCTGGTCAAATTGCAAAAATGACAGTGAGTGACTTGCTCGGTGACAGTGACCTTGTGCCTAAAGAGTTTTGTGATCAAGTCTATCCGACGAATCCAACAGGGCAGCCTTGGCAAGCCGGATGTGTACAAATTGAACAATTAGATACCCGCTCTAAAGGTAAGCTGACGATTGATGAGTCTGGCAACTTGGTTTACACACCAGATTCTGCTTGGCATGGGGCAGATGTTTTTAAAATTAAACTGGTCACGAGCACAACGCGTTTTAATAGTACTTCTCCTTATATGGAAGTGAAAGTTCAAGTCATACAAGAACATGAAAATCGCATGGAAAGCGATAAATTAAATGTTTCAGGTGGTGCGTGGAGCGCTTACGGATTAATGGCTTTATTGGGCTTGTTAGGTTTACGCCGTAAAAAAGCATAAAGGATAAATATGAAAAATAATAAAAAAACACTGTTAGGGATAATGGTGCTGTCAGCGATGTCGCTTATGGCCGCGGATGATCGTGTTATTCAGGTGACGACTTTTGAGGATCAAAATGGTGAAGATCTAAACAATTGTTCCTTGCGTGAAGCCTTAGTCGCAGCCAAGAAAAATATTGCTTTTGGTGGATGTAGTGCAGGTAATACAAACCGTGGTAGTACCGACTATATTCAGTTGAAGGAAGGCGAATACATTTTAAACTCTGAGTTACGTCCTGAATCTATGGTGAGGATTTATGGTGCAGCTGCTTTAGACTATAATCAGCGTGATCCGCTGACACATCGTTATCCTTCTATTGCGCTATTAAAAACCAGTATTAATGCACAAGGTAACAGTCGTATTCTGAATACTTCGGATACTCAAGCCAGTGTAGCCTTGTATGATCTGGTACTCAAAAATGGTAATGCCAATGGTGGTGGTAATCTTAATGCTAAAGATCAAGGCAAAGGCGGTGCTGTTTTTGTAGCAGGGCCATTGTCTGCAAATAATATAGAAATCCAAAACTCAAAGGGCGAACAGGGTGGTGCAATATATGTAGTTGCGCATCAGACCGAACGTCAGGTTAATTTGGAAAATGCATTCATTCATGATAACCAAGCAAAAGTAGGAAGTGTTCTGGCTATGGATTGCCAGGCTAATCTAGTCAATACACGTTCTGTTATTCACGTAAATCGTAGCAGTATTATCCAGAATGGGTCTACAGATAGTCAGAGTACATTTGATCTTTGTGGGCAGCCAGATCTTAAAGTAAGCACAAGCACAATTGCAAAAAACCAGGCAAATGCTAATCAAGGACATATTTTTAATCTAGTTCATTCTGATCAGCATCCTTTAAGCACATTGTCTCAAGTATCTTTAGAAAGTAATACTATTGTTGAAAACCAAGCATTCAGTACACTGTATTATGATCAGCATCCGCGTATCGCACTCTTTTTTAATATGTTGGCCTTTAACCAAGGTAAATCTTGCCGATCTGCTCAAGATTTAAATCAGCAGCAACTCAATATCGTTACTGTACGCAATGCAATATTGCCAGCGAGTGCGACTGCAGAACAAGGTGAGTGTGATTTACCTGAAAAGGCTAGTAGTAGCTATGAATTGAGCAAGAATATTGATTTAACAGGCTTAAGTTTTGATCAGTTGCTTCAGCCTTTACAAGAACCTTCGGCTTATAACTTATTCTTGCCACTTTATTATCCAAAGCGTGGTGTAGACCCAAGTAAAGACTTGATTGATGTCGAAGGTTTTGGTTGTGCCGAAGAGGACCAACGTGGTTTGGCACGGGTTAGTAACGCGACACTCACTTTAAATCCGGATGCAAAAAATAGCTGCGACATTGGTGCTGTCGAAGTCATGCGTTTAAATGCTGCAGATATTACCAGTTTGAGCAATATTTCGTATGAGAGATTATTAGATGGGTATCAAGAGCAAATTGATCGTACACAGGCTAGTATAGATCAAAACAAAACCAGTGATCAGGCTTTACTGACACAGGCACGTGCTGATTTGAAAACTTTACAAGATTTGCTAAATCATACCAAAGCCAAACAACAATATCGTGCAATTTATATTGATCCATTTGCATTGGCGTTAAAGCAAGATGAGCCAACCGCAGATGGTCAGTTCGTTCAGTTAAAACAGTTAAACTCAGAGAATTTTAGTATTCAAACAGAAGCACTAGGCATAGGGGCTGTTTCTGGTACAGGAACAACGTTCAATGTAGATAAACTGACTAAAGACCCATTGTTTAAATGTGAGTGGGATGCTCAATTACAGCGTATCTTAATGTATCGTTTGAATGACAAAGTGACAGAGCTAACTGATTCTGCGTACTGTAAATATACCATTACCTCTAAATCGGACAGTAATCATCATTCATCAGGTTTACTGGAAGGGAAATTTAATAATATTCAGCCAATTGCAAAAGATGATCACATACGTATGGAATATGGGTCAGACTTGAAAGTTAGTTTTAATCCATTGGCGAATGATAGCGATGGTGGGGATGGCATAATCAGTACTTTAACTGAAAATACCAATAAACCAGCATTCTATAGAGACCATACAGGACAAGAGCTCGCAATTCGCTTTACACATATCCCTTCTAGCGTGGTGCTAACGGCAGATCGTAAAGCACCTTGTCCAGGTGATTATGCACGTGAAACCTGCTATGGAGGCAATATTCAGGTACAAGTGCGTAATAGTTTTAGCCCATTCGATTATGAACTGAGATATACCGTGTTTGATCATGAGCAGGCACTATCAGAAGAAGCGACTATTACTTTGGAGAATACAGCCAAGAACACCAACTATGAAGCCAGTAGTGGTGGTGGGGGAAGTTTGGGTATTTGGGGATTAATGACTTTACTAGGCTTGGTGGGCTATCGCCGTCACACGCGGTTCAAGTCTTAACTTAAACAGATGTTATAAAAAGAAGCCCATTTCGGGCTTCTTTTTTATGTGAGCAATTAATTATTTCTAGAAATATGCACAAAAGATTTTTGCCTTTTACGAGTATAGGTGTGCTATTTAACCATTCTAGTGATTGACGATGTTCGGTTGATATTTTTGAATATATTCTTGACGAATCAAGGGGCGTTGCTCTGGAGTAGCTTGTTGTAGCCGTTGACCTAATTCTCTGCGTTCTTGCGTACTCATTTTTTGCCAGGTTTCACGCATTTTTTGCTTTTCACTTTCAGGCAATTGGGTAAACCAATCCATGCGTTGTTGTAAAGCCACACTTTTATCTGCAGGGATTTCTTTCAGATTTTGATAACGCTTAATCAGCGCCATCTGTTCTTCTTCAGACAGCGTTTCCCAAGTTTCTGCAATTTGCGTGTCGGCGTCTTTGGAAAAAATCCAAAAACGCTCAAAACCTGCAAAACTGGTTTGCAGAAAACCAAGTGCACAAAACGCAAATACAATTCGCTTAGCTGCCATGTGGAACTTTGTCCTCACCTAACACCATTAACATTTCTAAATCTTCCACCATTTGTGGAGAAAGTTTAGGAACAGACACAGCTTGATTTTGTGGTGCTGTGGTCATTTCCATTGAGTTTGGCAAGACCACAAAACCTGCAATCGCAGCTGCCAAGGCAAAGCCTGACATTTTCCAAAGTCCATAACGCGAGCTTTTCTTGTCTTGAATATGATCTAAGACATGGTTCATGACCGCTGCTTTGTCTTGATGATGGTGAGCGAGCCCATCTAGTTTGGAAGTGACTTGTTTTAAGAAATCATCTTGTTTCATTCTGATGACCCTCCCAGATTTGGATTCATATGTGCCAAACTGTTGCGTAAGGCTTGAATGGCACGGTGATAATGTGTTTTTACACTGCCTTCAGTACAATTCATAATTTGTGCTGTGGTGTGTGTGTCAAAGCCTTCCCATGCACGTAACATAAAAGCTTGTTGTTGACGTACAGGAAGCTTTGCAATTGCTGCTTGAATTTCGTCTACAGTGACGGCCTGATCTAAAAACTCAGCTGGATTGAGTGCTTGTTCATCCACGATATCGAGTTGTTCGACGTCGTCATCATCTAAACTGACTTTTTTAAATAATGAGAAGGGATGAGTGCGTCGAGCTTCTTTGCGTCGCCAGTCTTGTAATTTGTGATTTAAAATCGTGTAAAACAGGGGATACCATTCATCTGTGGCTTTATCTGCATAAGATTTATGTAATGAAATAAAGGCTTCTTGAACTAAATCCATGGCAATGCCATGTTGTCCTTGGGTTGCACTTTCCATCATGACTAAGGCACGCCCAGTCACATCCTGCATAAAATTTTTTAGACGTTGTTCAGCCGTACTCTTTAGAGCACTCAAATTTTCCGAGTGTGACGACTTCGGGTTTAAATCCATAGAGATGGAAAATCCTGTCATTGGATACCCACCATTATTTTTAACATCATACTTATATAACGCTAAAAACAATGGTTTGGTTGACATTACAATTTATTATTTTAAGTCTAATCTATTTTTTCTACAGGGCTAGTCTATTTAAAATAAATTAACCATTTACAGACGTTGGCGCACCATTTCAAAGAAACAAATCGAACCTGCAATCGCAACATTTAAGGACTCCTGACCACCAGGTTGTGGAATGCTTACCGCTTGTGCATGCTGCAAGGCGTAGTCTGACACACCTTGTCCTTCATTACCTAAAATCCAGACGCAGGCTTTACGCAAGTTTTTGCTGTACAAGCTTTCTGCATGGTGTGAGCTGGTTACATATACCGGAATCTGAAATTGCGGTAAAACCTCTTCCAGTGTGACATTTTCAAAAGTCTGTAAGCTAAAGTGCGCGCCCATGCCTGCACGTAACACACGTGGTGACCAGAGTGATGCAGAACCTTTGGTGCAAATAATTTGTTCAATCCCTGCGGCGGCGGCAGAACGTAATATGGTACCGACGTTGCCTGGGTCTTGCACATTTTCTAAAATCAGCGTGTCTGCTTTAAAGTCCAGCGTTTGACTTGAGCTCGGTAAATCGACAATGGCTAAACAAGCTAATGAAGTACCTAAAGTGCTTAAATCTTTGTATAACGATTCACTAATGACAAATACTGCGCCAGTATATTTTGCCAAAATACGCTCATAGTCGGGATGGCTGAGTGCATGTTCTGTAGTGAAAATCGAATTGATCTTTTTATTTTCATGTAACCACGCAAGACACAAGTGCGTGCCTTCAAGCACGGTTTGTCCTTGTTTTTTACGATAGCTATTTTGCTCAATTAAACCACGTAAGTGTTTAATTTTTGGGTTATCTTTTGATTCTAAAAAAATCGTAGGCATGCGATAAAATCCACAGCAATTGGCGCAATACCAATTGCTGTTGTTGAAAAATGATTAATGATAGCTGCTGACTAAATCGACTTCATTTTTTGAACCAATAATGACAGGTACACGTTGATGCAAGTCGGTTGGTTCAATGTCTAAAATACGCACACGGCCTGTAGTTGCAGCACCACCAGCTTGTTCCATGAGCATGCTCATCGGGTTGGCTTCATACATTAAGCGTAAACGACCTGCTTTTTTCGGGTCTTTTAGGTCGTATGGATACATGAAAATACCGCTACGGCAAAGAATACGGTGAATATCACCCACCATACATGCTACCCAGCGCATGTTGAAATCTTTTTCACGTGGGCCAGTCTTGCCTGCCAAAAGCTCATCGATATAGCGTTTTACAGGCGCTTCCCAGTGACGTTGGTTAGATGCATTAATGGCGTATTCTTTGGTGTCTGCTGCAACTTGAATATTATCTGCAGTCACTAAAAATTCTTGGCTTTCCGGATCAAAGGTAAAGAACACCACACCTGCACCAACAGTGAGCGCCATCATAGTGGATGGGCCATACAGAACATAACCTGCTGCCACTTGTTGTGTGCCTGCTTGCATAAAGTCCGCAGCCTGAGTCAACGCATTTTTTGCAGGTAAAATGGAGAAAATTGTACCCACACACATATTGATGTCGATGTTGCTTGAGCCATCTAGTGGGTCAAACAAGACTAAATATTGACCATTTTCTTGAGCAGGGGTGAATTCATCTAATTCTTCAGAAGCCAAACCACCAACATTTGGGTGTTTTTGTAATGCTTCAATTAAATAATCATTTGAAATGACATCTAATTTCTTTTGTTCTTCGCCTTGTACGTTTTCATTTTGTGCACTGCCTAATACACCTGCCAAAGCACCTTTTTGTAATGTTTGATCAATAGTCTTACAGGTATTGGCAATGGTTTCAATTACTTGAGCAAGTTCGGGTGTTAAATTTCCAGTTTGTTGTTTTAGAAATTGGGAAAGGGTACGGTATGACATGACTGGAAAACTCCGAATAACTGCAAAAATGAGGATAACAATATGCTGCAATAGTTTAGATGAGAACGCGTTAAAAGAAAAATTAAACTCGACTATTTGCTGTGATTTTACCCTTGCAAGTCTTGTAGAAAGTGCTATGTTGATGTGAAGGATTTAATTTGAGATAGGAGCACAGATATGACAACGTTAAAGTTTGATGCGACTCCAACGCCGAGCGAAGGGATTAGTTTAGACGATATTTCTGAAGACAAGATGAAAGCAGCTTGGAAAGATTATGAGTCTAAACCTGAATATAAAAAGTTCAATAAGCATGATTTGATTGAATCTATGCAAACGGCTAAATCAGATGCAGAGTCGGAATAAATTGTTTTAAACGATTTTTTCAGATTTCAAACGCTCAGGATTCAACATATTCAGTTTGCTAAGTTTTTAAATTGCGATTGCATTCGTGATATAGCTGGGTTAAATAAAAAGCGCTCTTGAACAGATTGTTTCAGAGCGCTTTTTTATTGGATTTGAGAAAACACTTCTTAAAAAATCTAGAAATGCTTTCTCAAAACATAACGACCATTATTTTAATAATGGCGGAACAGCTTCATAGTTAATTTCTACACGGCGGTTTTCTTTCCAGGCATTTTCATCGTGCCCTGGATTGACTGGCATTTCTTTACCATAGCTGACTGCTTCAAGTTGACCTGCATTGACACCGTTGGTGATTAAGAAGCTTTCAACTGCTTTAGCACGACGCTCACCCAAAGCCATGTTGTATTCACGGGTACCGCGTTCATCGGTATGACCTGTAAGGGCAACTTTAGAGTTGGCATTGGCCATTAAAAATTGTGCATGTGCTTGCAAGGTTTGGTAATCGTCATTTGATAATTCGCTGCTGTCGTAGTCAAAATGCACCACACGTTTTGCTAAGAAAGCTTTGTTGGCTTCAGTAACACCTTTGGCAGATGCACCTGCAAGGTTTTGCGCACTTAAAGCGGCATCTTCACTCAAGCCTTGGGTATTGACTGTCGTTGTACCACTCGGGTTTTGGCCTGCTTGTAAGTCTGTAGCAGGTTTACGGTTTGCACAGCCTGTCATGACTAGAGCCGATGCCAAAACAGGGAGTACCAATAATTTAACTGCGTTCATCCTCATCTCCATGAAGCTTGATTTTTGGTTTTAAAACAGAACTGAAAAAGTATTTACTTGCATGATTGAATTACTTTGGCGCCCATGCAGGTTCACGAACTTCACCTTGTTCACTTGGTAAGTTCATGCGGAAACGACCATCTAAAGACATAATCGACAATAAACCGCGTGCACCTTCACGTGTTGCATACACCACCATTTGCCCGTTTGGCGAGAAGCTTGGCGACTCATCTAAACTAGTTGGGGTTAAAATATTGGTGATGCTGGTGTTGATGTCTTGAATCGCAACTTTATAGTTACTACCACTTGGACGATGCACCAAAGCCAGTTTACGGCCATCGGCACTGAGTGTACCGCGTGCATTAAATGCACCACGGAAGGTCAAGCGCTTGCTGCTGCCTGTAGCAAAGTCATAACGATAAATTTGCGCTGAGCCACCACGGTCTGAAGTATAAATAAAGGATTTACCATCTGGGGCATAACGTGCTTCGGTATCAATCGCACTGTCATTGGTCATGCGTTGCAGTGCACGGGTGTTCAAATTCATTTGATAAATTTCTGGATTGCCATGCATAGATGCCGTGAACAACATGCTTTGACCATCTGGTGAGAAACTTGGAGCACCATTTAAACCACGGAAACTGGCTAATTTTTCACGCTGACCTGTGGCTAAGTCCTGCACATAAATTGCAGGGCGTTTAGTCTCAAACGACACATAGGCAATTTTTTTAGCATCAGGTGTCCAAGCAGGCGATAAAATCGGATCACGCGAAGTCAAAATGGTTTTGGGTTGTTCACCATCAGTATCGGCAATTTGTAGAGTATAGCGTTGCTCAGGTGTTGCAGGATTACGCAGCACATAGGCAATACGTCCGCTAAAATCTCCCTTAATACCCGTGAGTGCTTCATAAATGGCATCACTGATCATGTGTGCGGCAGAACGCACCCGTGAAGCAGGTACGCTTAATAGCTCATTCAACAAATATTGCTGTTTTTGTACATCGTACAGTTGGTAATGAACTTCATAGCCTCCTGCCGCTGTGGTTTTGACATTCCCTGTAACGACATAAGGTACACCCGCCGCTTGCCATGCAGCCGTATTCGGGTGGTTCATTCCTGCTGTTGCAGCAAGGTTTTTAGATGAGCTGGTAAATTTCCCAGAACGATTTAAATCATTTTCAACAATGGGATAAATACTTTGATCGTTTCCAAATGGCACAATCGCAATTTGTGGTGCTTCTTCTGGTGCTTTGGCAATTTCTAGATGCAGTTGGGCAAAAGATTGTGTGCTTAAAACTGGGCTGAGTGCAGTTAAAACGGCAAGGCAAAGTAGGTGTTTACGCGTTGTTTCCATCATTCGCTATTTTCTCAAATCAACATAACTTTTTTGGATGTAATTGTTGTACATAATGGCATGCTTTATTGGGAATGAAAGCATGAATGTATAATAAAACTGTTATAACACTGTGAAAAATGAAATTTATTTAAAGTCGTGAATATTTTTATAGGGGAGAGTCTGAGTAAATGATTTTACTCAGACCATTTTAGCTTATTGTGCCGTAAAGGTTGAGGTGAAGCTACGTGCTTCACGGCGTGCATCTGGGTCAGATGGCATTGGATAAGGCGCAGCAGCACGAACCGCAGCTTCTACACTGGCTTTCATGTCTGGGTCACTGGAATTGACCACTACAGATTGCACTGCACCACTGTCACTTAGAGTTACACGCGCAGTTGCACGTTTGCCCGATGAACCCACAGGGGTATCCCACGCACGTTTGATTTTATTTTCAAAATCACGTTTAGCTGTTGAAGCAATACGGCGTACCTCAGCTTTTTTCTGTGCTGCTTCTTCTGCGGCTTGTTTAGCGGCAGATGCTTTGGCTTCTGCATCAGCACGAGCCTTCGCTTCGGCATCTGCCTTGGCTTTTGCATCGGCATCTGCTTTACGTTTTGCTTCTGCGTCCGCTTTGGCTTTAGCGTCTGCTGCAGCTTTACGTTTTGCCTCTGCGTCCGCTTTGGCGTCTGCCGCGGCTTTACGTTTTGCCTCTGCGTCTGCTTTGGCTTTAGCATCTGCCGCGGCTTTACGTTTTGCCTCTGTGTCTGCTTTGGCTTTAGCATCTGCCGCAGCTTTACGTTTTGCCTCGGCATCCGCCTTCGCTTTTGCATCTGCTTCCGCTTTACGCTTTTCTACTGCATTGGCTTCAAGTTTGCGTCTTTCTGCGGCTTCAGCTTTTTTTAGCGCTTCGGCTTCTTTACGGCGTATAGCCTCAGCTTCAGCACGTGTTTTAGCATCAGCCTTAGCTTTTGCTTTAGCATCGGCTTCACGTTGCGCACGTTCTTCAGCACGTGTCTGTTGTGCCTTTAAGCGTTCAGCTTCGACTTTTTGTTGTGCTGCAATTTGTTTTGCTTCAGCAGCTTGACGTTCCGCACGCGCTTGAACTTCTGCTGCCTGCGCTGCTTTTTGTGTGTCTATCTGTGGTGCAGGTTGAGGCACAGGCGGAGTAGGGGGCACTGCGGGTGTTGGAATGACTGGTACAGGTTCAAGCGCAGGTTCAGCAGTTTGAGTAATTTGCTCCGCTACATTTTCATGTGTCGTTTCGGCAGATTCAGTTTCTAATAATGGTTTTAAATCTTCGGGTTTAATCAGTACGGTTTTAATGGGTTTAGGTGGCTCAGGCGCTTTACTCATACCCAAATAAAGCAAGCCAACCACAGCGATAATATGGACACCAACGGTGAACCCAATCGCAATAGCTTTTTGTTGAAAAGGTGGCTTTTTAAAATCTTTCATAAATTACTTTAAAGGCTCGGTCAGCAATCCAACTTGGGTTAAACCTGCATCTTGTAAGTTAGACATTAACGCAATCACATCACCATAAGGGCGTGTATTATCCCCACGAATAACAACCTGAAACTCTTTGCTTTCAGCTTTGGCTTGAACCTGAGCATCGGTCAATATTTGTTTGAGTTTAGCTAATTCCAAAGGTTCGGCTTTATGTTCTTTATATTCTAAAAAATAACGTCCATCTTTATCTAAAGTTACCTGAGCTATAGCACTTTTCGATTCAATGGCATTACCGTTAGCTTGCGGTAAATCGACCTGAATACCACTGGTAATCATAGGTGCGGTGACCATAAAAATCACAAGCAACACCAACATGACATCAATATAAGGTACAACATTCATGTCACTTTTCAGTGGTTTTTTGATGCGCTCGAAGCGTCCTGAGCGTTGAATGGCCATTAGTCGTGATCCTTAGTGTTGCCTAAAGATTGACGTTGTAATAAAGCCACCATTTCTTCAGCAAATAGGGCACGATCTGAATAAATGCCTTCCCCCTTAGCTGTGTAATGGTTAAAGGCGAGTACCGCAGGAATGGCTGCAAATAAACCAATAGCTGTGGCAATGAGGGCTTCTGCAATACCTGGTGCAACGGTTGCTAGTGTGACTTGGTCAACATCTGCCAGTCCAATAAAGGCATTCATAATGCCCCAGACTGTACCAAATAAACCCACATACGGTGCGACAGAACCAATGCTGGCCAGTGCGCCTAAGCCTTGTTCTAGCTGAGCTTGGTCACGGTTTAAACCTACCCGTAAAATACGTTCTGTGCCTTCAATACTTTGTGTGGCAGGGGCATGGTGTTTTTTAAGTTTTAAAAACTCCCCCAATCCCTGATAGAAAATATCTTCTAAGCCAACACGTTTTGAATTGAGCTGAGCGTTGTTATACAGCGTATTCAGCTCTGCACCAGACCAAAAGATTTTTTGGAAATGTTGATCATCTGCCTGTGCTTTTTTATAGCTCATGTGTAACTTGGCAATCAGATACCAGCTGTATAATGATGCTAAAAGTAGCGACAGCATTACCAGCTGAACAACAGGACTTGCTTGTAAAATAAGATCTGATACTTGAAGAGATGATTCGAGTTGTGTTGCCATAGTTACTACATGTGCCAATTCATTTTTTTAATCTTGTCCTAATTCTTTCAGAATAAGGCTGCGAATTTCATCTGGCAGGCGACGCGGTTTCATATCTGAGCCCAGACAGGCCAATTCAACCTCACCAGATGCAAGCATGATTTCACCACGATAAATATTTTGTTGCAATACAAATGATGACGCTTTACACGAAACTACACTTGCTGTAACAGTAATCAGGTCATCCATTAAGATTGGACGTGAATATTTCACATTAATTTTATGTACGACAAAATTGTAGTCTTGTTGATGCCAGTAATGATCAACACCCGATGCACGAAGCCATTCGGTACGGGTACGTTCCATAAAGCGAATATGGTTAGCGTGGTAAACAATACCGCCTGCATCGGTATCTTCCATATAGATACGAATTTTAAATTCAAATTTATTCGCCATGATCGTGTTCCGCTTCTATGTTGCAAAGTTGTTGAGTCAGCAATGTCTATAGCTTAAGCCGTGTCTATGAAAGTGACGTGAATAAGTCTAGAAGTCAAGCTGTGTACCGCGTGGCAGTTTATCATTCTCACCGCTTGGTCCAATGGCACAAGATTTCAAACATGCTTTTAAGTTAAAATTATCTGGCTGCGTATTTCATGCAGATGATCAATTGAAATGAGAAATGCATGAGTCGGTTAATTAAATTTTTGGTTGTTATCGCAATTTTGTGTGCGTTGTGGATAGTGTTATTTCAGTCAGATGATGGAATTTCTGATTCTGCAAGTTATCAATCCACGCAGCAAATCCATCAGTTTAAAGGTTATAACATTCGTACTTTAGAAACTTATGCAGGGGAGTTTCGTGTTTTAGCACGTGAAGATTACAACTTTGGACGTGAAGCTGAACTTAGCCCTGTCGATTTTGCCTTAGGATGGGGTGAAATGGCAAAGCCAGAAGTTTATAAGCAGCTGTCTATTCGTCAAAGCAACCGTTGGTATCATTGGCGTTATGAACAAACACCGCCTATTCCTGTTCAAGAGATTGCACGATTGAGTGCCAATACCCACTTAATTCCTGCAACCTCTGCTGTTGCTACACAATTAAAGCGTATAGATGAAGATGATTTGATTTATTTGAAAGGTAAATTGGTTGAGGTCACTGCCGCAGATGGTTGGCAATGGCGCAGCTCTTTAAGCCGTGAAGATACAGGCGCGGGGGCATGTGAACTGATGTTGGTTGAAGATGTGCGTGTCATCGAAAATTAGGGTCTAGCTACCGACCTAACTGATTTAAATGTTTAAGAGTTCAAAGGGAGATGAACTCCCTTGAAGTTATTTTTCTTTCGGCTCAGGCGGTGTCATGCCAAATTGCAAATAAGCCATATTGGTGGCAATACGTCCGCGTGCGGTTCGCATCACATAACCTTGCTGAATGAGGTATGGCTCAATGACATCTTCCAGTGTGCCTGAATCTTCGGCCATAGCGGCTGCCAGTGCCTCTACGCCTGCAGGGCCACCATCAAAACGCTCTAACAGCATTGATAAATAACGACGGTCTAAGGTGTCTAAACCATCTTTATCTACATTGAGCATATCTAGCGCACGTTGTGCCATGTCTTGCGTGACTTCACCCGTGCCTTTGACTTGGGCATAGTCACGTACACGACGCAACAAGCGGTTCGCAATACGCGGTGTACCACGTGAGCGACGAGCAACTTCTTTGGCGCCTGCATCGGTCATTGGTACATCCATCAGGTTGGCCGAGCGTTTAACAATATGGGTCAAATCTTCAACCGAGTAAAATTCTAAACGCTGCACAATGCCAAAACGATCCCGCAATGGAGAGGTCAGCAAACCTGCTCGGGTGGTGGCTGCCACAAGTGTGAAAGGGGGTAAATCAAGTTTAATGGAACGTGCTGCCGGTCCTTCACCAATCATGATGTCAAGCTGGTAGTCTTCCATTGCAGGGTACAAAATTTCTTCAATCACAGGCGAAAGGCGATGGATTTCATCAATAAATAACACATCGCCTTCTTCAAGATTGGTCAGCATGGCGGCTAAGTCGCCTGCACGTTCCAAAACTGGCCCTGAAGTGGATTTAAGATTGCCGCCCATTTCACGGGCAATAATATTGGCCAGTGTGGTTTTACCTAAACCGGGTGGTCCGAAAATGAGGGTATGGTCAAGCGCTTCACCACGGCCACGTGCTGCACCAATGAAAATTTCCATTTGTTCGCGCACTACAGGTTGCCCAATGTAGTCATCGAGGGAAGTTGGGCGGATGGCACGATCAATTTGATCTTCGGGTTTTTCAGAACCACTGATGAGACGGTCTTGCATAGGCGATCTAAACTTTATGTAAACTGATTTTAATTAGAAGTCTCGCAAAACATTTTTGACGGAGTCTTTCCAATAGAACTTTAATATGAGGAATAACCTGCGGTTTGCCTTACTTTTGTTTAGGCAAAAGTAAGCAAAACCATTGTCATTCGCAAAACTCGTCGAATTTTGATTCGTATCGATAATATCGCAGAAACATTTTTGTGCAAATGCCTCCTGCCTCAAACAGTTGCGAATGACTTCGTCGCGTATCAGATTAAGTGAATCAGGTAATATTAATGTGTGCTTAGCGATTCATCGACTTTAATGCCGCCCGAATAATGTCGCTGGCTTCGGTAAAATCGGCCTTGACTGCATTAATTAATTTTTGCGCTTCGGCAGGTTTGTAACCCAAAGACTGCAGTGCGGCTTCGGCTTCAGCAACAGCAGAGTTACCTGTGAACTGAATTTGGGTGGTTGTAGAATTGTGACTGGTTGCTTCACTAGACATGGCTTTAAAGCGGTCACGCAATTCAATCATCAAGCGTTCAGCAGTTTTTTTACCCACGCCCGGCACTTTGATTAAAGTGTTAATATCTTCATGCTCTACAGTGTGAATCAGCAACTCCACACTTAAGGTCGATAAAATCCCTAAAGCCATTTTTGGGCCGACACCATTTACTTTTAATAAGGTGCGGAAAATGGTTTTTTCCTGTGCATCTAAAAAACCATACAATAATTGTGCATCTTCACGTACTGCTAAATGTGTCCACAAGGTGATTTTTTGCCCTTTTTGAAGTTGGCAAAATGTGGTGAGTGGGGTGTCAATTTCATAACCCACACCGTTGACATTCAGCAACACGGTTGGTGCTTCCAAAGCTAACACTTCGCCAATAAGACATCCGATCATATTTATGCTTCACACATTGGTTTTAAATGAATTAAGGTTTGCATACTAGAGTGCCTTGCCCTAAAAGGCAAAATCTGTATTTGCGTGATGATGTTGTTTGTATGCAACGTATTCATCCAAGTAGTCCGACCTTATTGCCCTGTAACTCCTGTGACAAATTATAGGCTTGGTGATCAGAAAACTTAGAAATAATATCTAAGACCTGCATAATATTTTCATAATGATTATGCGCAAAATCTGCCCCTGCACGCTGCAAAATAGACATTAAACGCTGCTCTTTAAAGCTGAGGGTTTTATGTGGTGTGGTCAATGGAATAAACGCATCCAAGATATTTTGTAAACTTTGATGTGCAATAATTTCAAGCCCCGCTTTTTGTGGATGCTCAAAAATTTTCTCACGGGCTAAATCTTTGGCGCGATTAATACCAACTTCAATATCTGCCGAGCAATACTGTAATAGGCTGCCTTGTAGTTGGCCCATTAAAATTTCTAAATGATGTTTAGCAAAAGCTGTGGTAACTTCATCGACCAAACGCTTCATCACTCGACCACGTAAAGCTGCAATTTTCTGTTGCCATGTGGTACGCGGCATCGCCAATTCTTCAGGGATGCCATACTCACCAATCAGGTTTAGAAAAATTGGTTCAACTTCTTCATAGCTGAGCATATTTAGAATAATGCCATCTTCTAGATCAATCAGGGCATAGCAAATATCATCGGCTGCTTCTAACAAATAGGTGAGTGGATGACGACAATAGTGATAATCCCCCAATTGAATCAGTCCAAGCTGTTCTGCAATTTGTTGGAGTATCTCTTTTTCTGATTGATAACAGCCAAACTTTGCACGTTGGTTGGCAGGGCGATTGCCTTGTTCTGCAATGGTTTTGGAGAGCCAAGGGTATTTCAAATATGCACCTAAGGTGGCATAGGTTAAGCGCATGCCGCCATCATTGGGGTGATAATCAATTTTGGTGAGTAGACGTAAGCCTTGCGCATTGCCCTCAAACTGACGTACATCGGCTTCTTCTTCATCGCTGAGTTTGGCAAGAAAGTTGCCGTGTGAGGCATCATCAAACCATTCGCGAATGGCATATTCACCAGCATGTCCAAAAGGTGGGTTGCCAATATCATGCGCTAAACAAGCCGCTTGAATAATGGCACCGACATCGGCAGGGGAAATCCACATGGGTAAGTGGTCTTTAATTTTTTCTGCGGCCAACATACCTAAAGAGCGTCCAATACAAGAGACTTCTAAAGAATGGGTTAGACGAGTATGGATACCGTCATGCTGTGTCAGCGGGTGAACTTGGGTTTTACGGTTTAACTGTCTAAAACTTTGCGAAAAAATAATACGGTCATAATCTTTATGAAAAGGGCTGCGCGCCTGTTCTGTACTTTGTTTTTTACTACCAATCCGAACTGTAGAAAGCAGTTCTAACCAACGCATTTGAGTCATTTATCATTATTCACTATGTGCTTGTTTGCATCATGCCAAAAAAAATGCAAAAGCTCTAGGGGAGTGCGACATGAGTTGTCTTTTAAAATACAGCTTTAACGTGTTTCTAAAATGGCAGAATCATCTAAGATGCAAAACCATCGGAAATCTATGCTTTATCTCAATATTCAGAAGTTTTGCTGCTGAAACGCAGCAATAAAACTGTTTTGCCATCTAGCTGATTTGGGCATTTCACAGTAGAATATGCGCTCTCTTCAAGTCACATTGTGGCATGGTCCAAAAGATCAGCCCGTGGAGCCAAAATCAGCATGTTTATCGTTGCCGGTGCACCTGCACATTCTTCTTTTAAGAAAACTCAACTCTTAAACCGTTTAGCGTCAATGAGTTCTGTTCAATCTTTCGATAGCCAATGGGTTTATTTATTTGACCAAGCGCTCGACGAGCAACAACAGCAATCTGCTTTACAGCTTTTAAACGATGGTGCGTCTTTTGAATTACGCCAAGCTGCAAGTGATGAAGTTCAAATTTTAGTCACTCCACGTGTGGGTACAATTTCACCGTGGTCATCAAAAGCAACAGATATTTTTGCTAACTGTAATACACCTGTGCACCGCTTAGAGCGTGGTGTTTTGTTCACCCTGAAAGGTATTTCAGCGGTATCGAATGAAGTTAAACAAGTATTGCATGACCGCATGACTGAAAGTGTGTTCAATCATATAGATGATGCGGCAGCGTTATTTACTGAAACTGAGCCAAAACCGCTCAACAGCATTGATATTTTGGGCGAAGGTAAGTCTGCGCTGGTAAAAGCCAACAGCGAATTTGGTTTTGCATTGTCTGATGAAGAAATTGATTATTTAACTGATGCATTTATCAAGTTAGGTCGTAATCCGCATGACATCGAATTGATGATGTTTGCGCAAGCTAACTCTGAGCATTGCCGTCACAAAATCTTTGGTTCTGAATGGACAATTGATGGCGAAGTACAGCCATTGTCATTGTTCCAAATGATTAAGAACACCTATAAAGAATCACCTACAGATGTTTTATCTGCCTATAAAGACAACGCTTCGGTCATTGTGGGTTTTGATACTCAGCGTTTTTATCCGAAAAAAGACGCAGCGACAGGTCACTACGTTTATAAGTACAAGAGCCAAGCTGCCCACATTCTAATGAAAGTGGAAACTCACAACCACCCAACGGCAATTGCTCCATTTGCAGGTGCTGCAACAGGTTCGGGCGGTGAAATCCGTGATGAAGGTGCAACAGGCCGTGGTGGTAAACCAAAAGCTGGTTTGACAGGTTTTACTGTATCTAACTTGAACATTCCTGGTTTTGAACAGCCTTGGGAAGAAAATTACGGTAAACCTTCACGTATGGCATCGCCATTACAAATTATGATTGAAGGTCCGTTGGGTGGTGCAGCATTCAACAACGAATTTGGTCGTCCTGCGTTAAATGGTTACTTCCGTACTTTTGAGCAAAACGTGAATGGTGAAGTCAAAGGCTTCCATAAACCAATCATGATTGCAGGTGGTTACGGTAACATTCGTCCAGATCATGTTGAAAAAGATCCAATTCAGCCAGGTGACTTGCTCATCGTTTTAGGCGGTCCAGCCATGTTAATTGGTTTGGGCGGTGGTGCTGCATCTTCTGTAGATAGCGGTACAATGGGTGAAAACCTTGACTTCGCTTCAGTACAACGTGAAAACCCAGAAATGGAACGCCGTTGCCAAGAAGTGATTGATACTTGCTGGCGTTTGGAAGATGCCAACCCAATCGTATCGGTGCATGACGTTGGTGCAGGTGGTATTTCTAACGCAATGCCTGAATTGGTGAATGATCACGAATTGGGCGCAGTACTTGATTTGCGTAAGATTCCATCTTTAGAACCTGGCATGTCGCCTATGGAAATTTGGTCAAACGAAGCGCAAGAACGTTACGTATTGGCTATCCGTCCAAGTTCTTTAGAATTATTTGAGTCGATCTGTGCGCGTGAGCGTTGCCCGTTTGCAGTATTGGGTGAAGCGACTGAAGCGCGTCATTTAACGGTTGAAGACCCGCTATTTGAAAACAAAGCTGTAGATATGCCAATGCAGGTTATGTTAGGTGGTACACCTCGCATGAGCCGTTCGTATGAAAGCATTGAGCGTAAAGGGGATGACTTTGCTGCGGCACAAGTCACCGATCTGAAAGATGCGATTTACCGCGTCTTGAAAAATCCAACAGTTGCTTCTAAATCATTCCTAATCACCATTGGTGACCGTTCAATTACCGGTATGGTTGCACGTGATCAGATGGTTGGCCCATGGCAAGTCCCTGTTGCGGATGCAGCGGTGACCACAACTAGCTTGCAAGGCTTCACAGGTGAAGCAATGGCAATGGGTGAACGTCCGCCTGTAGCATTGTTAAACCCAGCAGCATCTGCACGTTTGGCAGTGGCAGAATCAATTTCTAACATCATGTCGGCCAAAATTGATCAGATTAGCGATATTAAATTATCTGCAAACTGGATGGCGGCAGCAGGGCAAAAAGGTGAAGACCAAGCCTTGTTTGAAGGTGTTAAAGCCATTGGTATGGAAATGTGTCCTGCACTCGGTATTGCAATTCCAGTAGGTAAAGACTCATTGTCTATGCGTACCACTTGGAATGACGAAGGCGAAGAAAAATCTGTAACTTCACCAATGTCAGGTGTCATCACAGCCTTTGCACCTGTAACCGATGTACGCAAAACATTAACTCCTGAATTAAAAAATACCGATTCAGTGTTAGTACGCATTGACTTGTCTAAAGGTCAGTTCCGTTTAGGCGGTTCAATTTTGGCACAGGTGTATAAAGCCATTGGTTCAATCACACCAGATGTAGACAATTTTGATGAGTTCAAAGCTTTCTTTGCGTTGGTGCAAGATTGGAATGCACGTGGTCTGATCCAAGCCTATCACGACATTGGTGATGGTGGTTTATTGGCGACTGTTGCAGAAATGATGTTTGCTTCACGTTTAGGTGTGGCACTTGAAGATCAATCTGTTGCAGCATTGTTTGCTGAAGAAATTGGTGCAGTACTACAAATCTCTAAAGCAGATTGGGCTGACTTAGCTGCTGAAGTTGCTGCATCTACTTTGAAAGATGCAATTACAGTCGTGGGTACCGTCAATAACACAGACCAACTTACTGTAAATGGTTTGGTACTTGAACGTGCAGACTTGCAAGTGGCATGGACTGAAGTATCCCACCAAATCCAACGTTTACGTGATAACTCAGAAACTGCTGATCAAGAGTTTGCATTAATTACCGATAAAGCACACAAAGGCTTAATTGCACAACCAAGCTTTGATTTAAATGAGCCTGTAGAAGCACCGTATATCAACACACGTCGTCCTAATATGGTGATTTTACGTGAGCAGGGTGTGAATGGTCATGTAGAAATGGCGGCAGCGTTTGACAAAGTTGGCTTTAACACTGTTGATGTACACATGAGTGACTTACTTGCAGGTCGTGTCGATTTAGACGACTTTGAAGGTTTAGTGGCGTGTGGTGGCTTCTCTTATGGTGACGTATTGGGCGCTGGAGGTGGTTGGGCTAAATCTGTGTTGTTTAACCCGAAACTGCGTGATCAGTTTGAGAAATTTTTTAACCGTCAAGAAACTTTCTCATTGGGTATCTGTAACGGATGTCAAATGCTGTCACAATTAGCGCCATTAATTCCAGGTGCAGAAGCGTGGCCACGTTTCCATCGCAATACTTCAGAAGTATTTGAGGCACGTAGCGTTAACGTACGTGTGGAAAAATCGAACTCTGTCTTATTACAAGATATGCAAGGTTCAATTTTACCAATTGCCGTTGCACATGGTGAAGGTCGTGTCGTTGCACCAGAAGCGAATTTGGCTGCATTGAATGCAGGCAACCAAGTGATTTTACGTTATGTGGACAGTCATGGAAATGCAACGCAGCATTATCCAATGAACCCGAATGGCTCACCAGATGCTATTTCTGGGGTGACTTCAACCGATGGTCGTGCAACGATTATGATGCCGCACCCTGAACGTAATTTCCGTGCACTTCAACATTCTTGGAAGCCTGAAGAATGGACTGAAGATGGTGCATGGTTACGTATGTTCCGCAATGCACGTAAGTTTATTGGTTAAGCTTGAGCTAAATTGATAATTAGACTAAGCCACCTTCGGGTGGCTTATTTGTTTTATCTGATTTAAATGATTAAGTGTTTTGTATAGAACAACAAGGCTTATCGAATAAATTCTGTTTAGACTATTTTAAATAGATTTTAACGAACGATTTTATTTAAATGCTTATTAAGGAAAATATATGCTGAAACTCATCTACTATGTACCTGAATCACATCTTGAAGCAACCAAGAATGCTATTTTTACAGCGGGTGCGGGCGGTATTGGCAATTATGAGCATTGTGCATGGCAGGTTTTAGGCACAGGTCAATTTAAACCAGTACAGGGCGCACAACCATTTATTGGTGAGTTGGATACTTTAGAACAGGTAGCCGAGTGGAGAGTGGAAACCATTGTGCCTGAGCAATACGCCAAGGCAGTGGCAAAGGCACTCAAGGCAAGTCATCCTTATGAAGAACCTGCCTTTGAGTTTTTACAAATAATTGAAATAAAGGATTAAACCTTTTGAATAAATAACCCACGGTCAAAACGATATTGCGGGAAAAATACACCATCTTCTGCACGTTCACCCGCAGCAATAACCATAACTGGGTGCTGTTGATCGTTCAGCTTTAATAATTTGCGTACCATTGGTTCATCAAAACCTTCCATCATACAGCTGTCAAAGCCATGTGCACGAAGTGCTAATACCATATTTTCACAAGCGAGTGCGGTGGTTTTACTGGCCCAAAGTTTTGCATCGGCAGGGGTGAAGGCAGTGACAGGTAATTGTTTATCTAAACTACGAGCAATTTTAAATGCAACTTTCTTAAAGTTACCTACTGTGTTTAGGTAACCAGTCATGTAGTTATAAGGAATAAATTTGTAATACTTTTTCACTGCAGCAGGGGCTTCAGGAAAAGGAAATTCACTGATGTTCTTTTTGGCCATTTCATCCACCCGGTCTGTGCGTGCAATACACACAATGAGCTCTGCGGCAGTGCGTGCCGCAAGCTGTCCTAAACAGGCTTTGACCAGTTGCTTTTTCTTAGCAGGGTTTTGCACCACAACAAATGTCCACGGCTGCAAGTTAGATGAGTTTGGTGCAAGTAAGGCCATGTCTAAGCAATCATCTAAAACCTCAGCAGGTATGGCTTTGTCGGTAAATTTACGTACTGAACGACGGCTTTGAATGACTTTTTTAAAGTTTTCGACATCAATATCTTGTGGGGCAGCTTCAAAATAGCGTTCTTTTTTCTCTAGTTTGGTGTCTTGAGTAAGCTTAGTAGACATTTCAGATAATCCTCAATTTTAATGATATACGGCACTTAGCAAAATATGGGGGCGAATAAAGAAAAAACCACATTCGCTTAAGCCGAATGTGGTTTGTCGTTCTTTTTAATTCAGGTGGAGTATTGAATGCATTTTTAGCGAAACAGCAGCTTAATTAAACTGGCTAAAGTCAGGCTTACGCTTTTGCATAAAGGCCTGCACAGCTTCCATCATTTCAGGTGAGCCGACACGTTGCATGAATATTTCTGCTTCATGGTCAATCCATGCCACAATTTCATCTACATTGTGTTTCATTAACGCTTTAGATTGTTTGAGTGAAGCCAATGGTAAAGCGGCCAATTGCGCTGCTTTTTGCTGTGCAGTTGCATAGACATCACTTTCAATGCTATTGACTAAATTTGCAGCCAAGGCAGTTTCACTATTAAATTTTTGTGCAGTCAGTAAAAGTTCAGCAGCTTTATGATAGCCTGCTTGCTCCACTAAAAGCTTGCTCGAAGCCCCTTCTGGCGATAAACCTAAACTCACAAATGGAATCTGGAATAGCGCAGTGTCATCGCTATAAACTAAATCTGCATGTAACAGAATTGTGACACCAATGCCAATTGCTACCCCACGAACTGCAGCAATTAGAGGTTTTGAAAACTTAGCTGCAGATTTTAGCAAGATGAATGGAGGGCCTTCCGCAGCAGGCAATTGCCCTTTAAGTGCAGCAGACTTCATAAAGTCTTGCATGTCATTGCCTGCACTAAAGTCGGCATCTGCACCACGTAAAATGACACAACGCACTTCATTGGCTTGATCTGCCTCATCTAAGGCTTGTGCAATCCATAAATATAATTCACCATACAGCGCATTTTTTGCTTCTGGGCGATTGATGGCTAAAGTCAGTACGCCATGCTCTAAATTCGCATTCAAATGTGGATGGGGTTGTTGAATACAGCTCAGTGTCATCGTACTATCCTTGCTTTAATTGGGTTGAATTTATGGCTCATTATGTCGCAAATTCGCAGCGCTGGCACAACTCATGAGTTCATAAAAAGTTAGATTTATTATGCAATATACCTTTGATTATTTGGTTTTCATTGGCCGTTTTCAGCCATTTCATTTAGCACACTTGCAAACTATTCAAATTGCTTTGCAGCGCAGTCATTATGTGATTTTGGCCTTGGGTTCGGCTCAAGCTGAGCGTAATTTGAAAAATCCGTTTTTAGCCAAAGAACGTGAACAAATGATTTTGTCTAACTTTACGCCAGATATGCAAGAGCGGATCAAATTTGTGCACGTAGTAGATGTGTATAATGATGAAAAATGGCAAAAACTGGTGAAATCTTTAGTGAATGAACTGATTCAGCCACAAAACCGAGTTGGATTGATTGGGCATTTTAAAGATGATTCATCTTATTATTTAAAGTTTTTTCCTGAATGGGAAATGGTCGAGCTAGACAGTTTGCAAGGTGCGATGTCTGCTACACCTGCGCGTGAAGCGTATTATCGTGGGGAAATCCAGCCTAATTTTTTCCCGAAAGGCACAATTGATTTCTTAAAGGCATTTCAAAGCACAGCTATTTATCAACAGTTACAAGAAAAATATCAACAACAGGACAGCAGCAATTTGCTTGAAGAATAAATTTTTAGAGAGAAATGGATGATTGAAAATGCATCAATCATCCATAATTTTTTAAAGCAGAAAAATTAAGCCTGTAAAGCAGTTAAGTCAGCCAAGACTTGTTCTGCATGCCCTGCAGCTTTGACTTTACGATATTCTTTTACCAGTTGACCTTGATGGAAAATAAAAGTCGAGCGTTCAATGCCCATTACTTTTTTTCCATACATATTTTTTTCTTTGATTACATCAAACAATTGGCACAGCACTTCTTCTTTGTCACTAATTAAATTAATACCTAAAGATTGCTTTTCGGTAAAGTTTTGATGGGCTTTGACCGAGTCGCGCGAAATACCAATGATGGTGGTATTGAGTGCCTCAAATTGTGGCTTTAGCGCTGTAAAATCGACAGCTTGTGTGGTGCAGCCAGGGGTAGAATCTTTCGGGTAAAAATACACCACTAACCAATCTGTACCAAGTTCGGTTAAATTTACTTCACCTGTAGTGGCAGGAAAAGCTTGATTTGGTAATTGAATTGTCGTGCTCATATTTTTCTCCAAAATCATGCACATAAAAAACTAGCCACATAAAGTGGCTAGTTGAAATTGTTAAGAAAAAATTATTTTTTCTCAGCAGCTTTCATTGCTTCTTCAGTTAAGGTTTTTAATTTACCTGTGAGCTGAGGACCAAAACAAGCTTGCAAATCTTTATTTTGCTTTTGTACAAAAGCTAAAGTCGCAGGGCTCTTTTTCTGGTTAATTGCGCTTTGAATTTCCCATTTTTGAGCGTTGGTTAATTTACCATCTGCTTCTACTGCACAAGTACAATATTTGCTTACTTCAGCTGTAGTCAGTTTTTTGCCTTTTGCAGTTTCTTCTTTACAAACATTAATTAAAGCTGCTTTTACATTGGTGCTTTTATATGCTTGTTGCAACTTGTCATTATTTGCGTGTGTCGTTGTTGCGAATAATGCAGCAACAGACATAATCGCAGAAACCATAATGTTTGATTTTAAATTTTTCATACACTTTACCTTGTTATGACGGTATATAACGCGTTGGGTCTGCAACACCTGCATCGGCAAAACCTTGTTTGCGTAAGCGACAGCTGTCACATTTACCACAAGCACGTCCTTGGTCATCTGCTTGGTAGCAAGAAACCGTTTGACTATAGTCTACGCCATGTTCAATACCTAAGCGAATAATATTTGCTTTGGATAAATGTAACAATGGTGTTTCAAATTTTAGCGGTTTGCCTTCTACACCCACTTTGGTGGCCAGACGTGCCATATTGGCAAAAGCATCAATAAATTCAGGGCGGCAGTCAGGATAACCTGAATAATCTACCGCATTGATACCGATCACAATCGCTTCTGCATCAAATACTTCTGCTGCAGCTAAGGCATAAGACAGGAAGATGGTATTACGAGCAGGCACATAGGTAACAGGAATACCTTCTTGCTCATGGTCAGGTACTTCAATGCTGTGATCGGTTAACGCAGAACCACCTAAATTACCCAAATCAATATTAATCACACGGTGCTCAACGCCTGCTTTTTGGGTCAAGGTGCGTGCAGCATCCAATTCTGTGGTAGAACGCTGACCATACATAAAACTAAGCGCAATACATTCATAACGCGCTTGTGCCCATGCCAAACACGTGGTTGAGTCTAATCCACCAGATAACAATACAATGGCACGAGGGCGCATAGTTGAATCTCCAAAACTTTAAAAATTAAGATTTAAGATCTGAGCAAAATACTGAGCAATTTCGGCAGTCAGCATTAGCGACCTGTTTCATCGTTCCAAAGCAATTTATGCAATTGTAACTGGAAACGAACAGGGAGATGGTCGGCTAAAATCCACTGCGCTAAATCACGTGCAAGCTGAGGTAGGCTTACTGCACCTTTTTCGACTGCAAATGCGGGGGAGAACCACACTGTATCTACTTTTTTATGCAGTTGATATTGTTCAAGCTGCTGTTTAGCCCAAAGATAATCGTCATGATTGCAAATCACAAACTTAATTTGATCATGCGGAGTTAAAAAATCTAAATTTGATAATAAATTACGTGACATTTCACCCGATGCAGGGGTTTTTAAATCTAGTACTTTAGACACACGATGATCCACTTTAGATACATCTAGAGCACCGCTAGTTTCTAAAGACACTTCACAGCCTAAATCTGCCAGACGCTGCATAAGTGGCAGTGCATTGGGTTGAGCTAGTGGCTCGCCACCCGTGACACATACGTAGGGGGTTTTAAAATCGAGCGTGGTTTGAATAATGTCGTCTAAAGACTTGCGTTCACCACCTTCAAAAGAATATGTAGTATCACAATAATGGCAGCGCAAAGGGCAACCCGTAAGACGAATAAAGACTGTCGGTAAACCAGACGTATTGGCTTCGCCCTGTAATGAATAAAAAATCTCCGTAATGCGTAACCCCGCAGACGGATCAGAAACAGGAATAGCGGAAGATCGGAGCGTACTCATAATATTCATCACAGTATATAAAAAACAAAAATCCCTACGATCATTGCTGATCGTAGAGATGCTGAAGACTGAAAGGAAATTAGTCTTCGCGTAATAAATCGTTCAAGCTGGTTTTTGCACGTGTTTTGGCATCCACCTTTTTCACGATGATAGCCGCATATAGGCTGTATGTGCCACACTTAGATGGCAAGTTGCCTGATACGACAACAGAGCCAGCAGGTACACGGCCGTAGTGGATTTCGCCCGTTTCTCGGTCATAAATTTTGGTAGATTGACCAATATACACGCCCATAGAAATGACTGAGCCTTCTTCTACGATCACGCCTTCTACAATTTCAGAACGTGCACCAATGAAGCAGTTGTCTTCAATAATAGTGGGATTAGCTTGCAAAGGTTCAAGTACACCACCAATGCCGACACCACCTGATAAGTGAACATTTTTACCAATTTGTGCACAAGAGCCCACTGTTGCCCATGTATCTACCATAGTGCCTTCATCTACATAGGCACCAATGTTTACATAAGAAGGCATTAATACGACATTCTTGGCTTGGAATGAACCTTTACGTGCTACGGCAGGCGGTACAACACGTACTCCTGCTGCTTTAAATTGCTCGTCAGTCCAATCTGTAAATTTAGTATCGACTTTGTCGTAAAAACGAAGGTCACAAGATTCTATTGGCTTGTTGTCATTCAATTTAAACGACAGCAAAACTGCTTTTTTCAACCATTGGTGAACAATCCATTCACCATTAATTTTTTCAGCTACACGTAATGTGCCATTGTCTAAACCCACAATTACTTGTTCAACTGCTTGGCGAATTTCAGCAGGGCAATCTGCCGCTGTAAAATTAGCACGGTCTTCAAATGCTTGTTCAATAATTGTTGAAAGCTGCGACATCGATGTAATTACCTGAAAAATTTTCCCAAGATTTTACACTATATTGTGTCAAGAATAGATTGAAAATTAAGCTTTAAATAAAGAAATTATAATGAAAGGTCGAAAGCTAAACAGATTATATACAGCTTAATTGTTACTGTTTTGAAATTAAATTGTTTAATAATCAACAAGAAAAAAGAATTTGTATCAAAAAATAACATAAACCTAGCAAATCTTGCATAAAAGATGAGCGCAACATGCCCTATAGTTTTTCCATGACAAAACGAATGAAAAATTCAAAAGTTTTAATTTGAGGAGAACATAATGAAATCTTTACACACAATTTTAGCCGCATCGGTATTGGCAGCAGTTGCAGGTTCTGCAATGGCAGATACAGCTGTTGTGCAGGATGGTTATGCATTTGACCGTAACCAACTCATTCCAACAGGTGTTCGTGCTGAAGTCGGTACAACTGGTTATGGTGGTGCCTTACTTTGGACTGCAAACCCATACGTTGGCTTAGCTTTAGGTTATAACGGTGGTGATATTTCTTGGTCGGATGATGTTGAAGTTGATGATGTCAATTATGACGTTGATATGGATAATAACTTGACCTATTTAAATGCTGAATTACGTCCTTGGGGCGCAAGTCCAAATAAATGGGCACAAGGTGTTTATGTTGCAGCGGGTGTAGGCTACATCGATCAACAATACGGCTTACAAGCTCGTAATGATGGTGGAACTATTAAAGTTAAGGGTGAAAATACTGGTTTAAGCAAACTTGGCTATGATCTTGACTATAGTAATGATATTGCACCATATTTAGGTCTAGGTTTTGCACCAAAACTTAATAAAAACTGGGGCGTATTTGGTGAAGTTGGTGCTTACTATACAGGTAACCCTACAGTAACGAATGTAAAAGTTGAGGGTGGCACTTGGCAGGATAACCAGCTAGTAGTAGATCACCTGAATGAAGTTCGTAACGATGACAAATATGAATGGATGCCAGTGGCGAAACTGGGTGTGAGCTACCATTGGTAATTCAAGTCAGTGTTTGAATGAACAAAAAACGAGCTTCGGCTCGTTTTTTTGATGGACTAAAAACGGTGTGCAAGTTTGAGATGATAAATCCAAGCATCCCGTTCTTCGAGTTGTGAAAAGTGTGAGCTTTGTGAAAGCAAAGAAGACCCTTGTGCATTCTTTGGTTGATTAAAGTACAGATAATGAATACCGCTAATCACAAAAGTTTTAGGGGTGAAATTATAAATAAGGCCAGTACCTAAACCTAAATAACCATCTACAGGGTTGAAGCTGGAAGCAGGATTTCCTGCACCTGAGTCCCACAATCCTTCAACAGCAGTGATCCATTTTGGTGACCATTGATGCGCTACACCCAAACGTGCCGACCACTGATTTTTTTGGTAATCAATCAGATTTAAATTCATATTAGGTACTTGCTGTAGCATTGCAGCATATTGTGAGGGCTGAATTTCAAAATCTTGCCAATTCACCCATCTTAAGGATGCATAGAGAAAATTTTGTGCAGGTAAACCTGTATGAAAATCGAAATTAATTGATTCTGGTGTTTGAATAGTAGTCGCATGCTGTGGTGCAATCTCTAGAGGAAACCCCAAAAAACTTTCGCTAGCATTGGTATGGTGCTTAATTTTAGAGCGGTAGGTAATAGCTGTAGTGAAAGCATATTCAGGAAGTTGATAGCTGATACCTGCCAGCCAGCCCCATGCGTGATCTTTAGGGAAGTGCACATCATAATCAAAATAAATATTGTCGACGTGTGTACCAATTCTGAGATTCCCTGAAAAGGATTGGTAGCTCACACCCGTAAACAGATTCCAGTTTGCATTTGGTTGGAAGCCAACCAGTGCAGTCATGTTGTTTGAATCGAATTCAACGTCTGCAATTTCTGAAGAGGGGTGAGTCGTTTTGAACTGATAACCCACATCCGTAAAAAAAGGTTGGTCAAATAATAATGCGACCGAAATTTGTGGATGCGGTTGTAGTTTTAAGGCGGCTTGAAAGTAGTGTTGCTTATTCACCATATCGCCTGTAGAAAACTCAGGATTCCCTAGAGATGAAACAGGTTGCACTTTTCCTGAAACATTCGGGTTGACTTGCAGCACAGACACTTCTGCATAATTGCCTTTTTCAAAGAAAGCTTGAATGGATTGATTGCTGCGTTCTAAGCCTGCAGCACAAACATGACCGACGGGCAGCACGTAGAATAACGCAGTATAAATGTGATATTTCATGTTACGCCCTTGGTCGAAATTATAAAATCGTATTTAAAATCGAATCGTATTTTTTATTTTAGATTCTATATTATTCATGGTTTTTATAAAATATAAATCATTATTTCAATTATTTGCTGCACAAAAAGATAAACCAATTTCATGGCAAAGTGATGAAACATAAGCACGTCAATTTACGTACTTATGTTGATCTAGTTTGGCTTATTCTTCAGGATAGGCAATGCGTTTCAAGGCTTTAATATCTGCATCTGGCGCACATAATGAAATAAACTCATAGCCGTAGCCACGCAGTAAATGACCTTTGCACACCGCAATCCACGTGGTATTAATGCCAAAAATATCGGTCTGAATTTGTTTGAGACGATAATCACGTTCAGCATCGTATGCCACATTGTTGACCACACCAACGCCCATGCCTAATTCCACATAGGTCTTAATGACATCGGCATCCAGTGCTGACATTACAATATTGGCATCGATTCCTGCATCGGTAAAAGCCTTATCAATTTTAGAGCGACCCGTAAAACCACCGTGATACGTAATAATTGGGTAGTCTGCTAAATCGGTCAGCTGAATGTCAGTTTTACTCGCTAAAGGATGATCTTGCGGGGTGATAATGCTGTGCTGCCAGTTATAGTAAGGTACGCTAGCCAAGTTGTCTTCTGTGGTTAAAGACTCTGTTGCAATACCAATATCGGCTTCACCCTGAAGCAGCATTTCTGAAATTTCGACAGGGCTGGCCTGTTGCAAAATCAAATGTACTTTGGGAAATTCTTTTTTAAACAAATTCACAATAGGCGGTAGCACATAACGCGCTTGGGTATGTGTAGTCGCAATGGTGAGCGTGCCTTCATCAACTTTATTAAAGTCATCGGCAAGGCGTTTAATGTTGTCAGCATCGACCAACATGCGCTCTACAATACTCAGCAAGGCTTGTCCGGGTTCGGTGAGCCCCAGTAAGCGTTTGCCTTTACGCACAAAGAGTTGTACCCCTAATTCATCTTCAAGGTCTTTAATGTGCTTACTGACCCCAGATTGAGAGGTGTACAGTGCAGCTGAGGCTTCAGTTAAATTAAAGTTTTGCCGAACGGTTTCTCTAATAATTCTAAGTTGTTGGAAATTCATAGTGGTGCAACCCTAAAAAGGATGGAGCGGGTTAGGCTCCATATTAATGTCCTTATGCGACTTGATTTTCAAATAAATGTAAAGTGGTTACACTTAACCAAACCGTTTGATTTGGACGGAATTGGTGCAGCTTAGCTTCATCTGCAGTTAGTGCAATTTCAATTAAATTCCCTTGGCGATCTTGCAATTCTGCAACTACTTTACCAGCAATCCAAACTTCACGTAAGAAGGTCGCTTGAATGGTATTTTCTTGTGGTTGGGCATGAATATGCAACTCATCTGGACGTGCAAATGCAATCACGTCACCCTGCGGTGCATTGGGTTGGTTCAGCAGTTGTACCCGATCTTCACCAATCTGAACAAAGCCATTGTGGTGTTGGCCTTCAAAACGGTTGGCTTGACCTAAGAAGTCAAATACAAACGGTGTGGCAGGTTTTTCATACACTTCACGTGGTGAACCAATTTGTTCGACATTACCTTTGTTCATCACAATAATTTGATCGGCAACTTCGAGCGCTTCTTCTTGATCATGGGTCACGAAAATAGACGTGATGTGTAGCTCATCATGCAGGGTTCTTAACCAGCGACGTAATTCTTTACGTACTTTGGCATCCAGTGCGCCAAAAGGTTCATCGAGTAGTAATACACGTGGTTCAACCGCTAGGGCACGTGCTAAAGCAATACGCTGACGTTGACCGCCAGATAGCTGAGCAGGGTAGCGGTCAGCTAAAAAGCCAAGTTGAACCAAATCTAATAAACGGGTAACACGTTTTTTAATTTCAGCTTCTGAAGGTCGGGTTGAGCGAGGACGTACACGTAAACCAAAAGCCACGTTGTCAAATACAGTCATGTGGCGGAACAAGGCATAGTGCTGGAATACAAAACCAACCTGACGTTCACGGACATGCACCTCGGTCGCATCTTGACCTTCTAAAATTACTTGGCCACGATCTGCAGATTCTAAACCTGCAATAATACGGAGCAGGGTGGTTTTACCACAGCCTGATGGCCCAAGCAGTGCCACCAATTGACCATCTGGAAAATCGAGAGAGATGTCTTTGAGTGCATGGAATGCACCAAAATTTTTTTCAATATTTTTAACTTGAATACTCATGTGGTCATTCCTTAAGAAACGGTTGAATCTTCATTACGTTGGTTTTGTTTTTCTTGGCGAATTTCTACCCAGGTTTTTAAAATTAGGGTCACAATAGCCAAGAGTGCCAAGAGTGATGACACTGCAAACGCAGCACTAAAGGTATATTCGTTATAGAGAATTTCGACGTGAAGTGGCAGGGTGTTGGTTTCACCACGAATATGCCCAGACACGACCGATACTGCACCAAACTCACCCATCGCACGTGCATTACACAGAATCACGCCGTAAATTAAACCCCATTTAATATTGGGTAGAGTGACTTTCCAAAAGGTTTGCCAGCCAGAAGCACCCAATACAATTGCTGCTTCTTCTTCTTCTGTGCCTTGTGCTTCCATTAATGGAATTAATTCACGGGCTACAAAAGGTACAGTAATAAAAATGGTTGCGATAACAATTGCAGGAACGGCATATAAAATTTTGATGTCATGTTCCATCAGCCAGCCACCCATCCAGCCTTGTGTACCAAAAATCAATACCAGCATTAAACCAGCAATGACTGGAGAAACTGAAAATGGCATATCAATTAGCGTGGTGAGGATAGATTTGCCTCGGAAGTTGAATTTGGCGACTGCCCATGCGGCTGCCACACCAAAAACCACGTTTAAAGGGACTGCAATGGCTGCGGTCAGTAAGGTTAATTTCACTGCCGATAGCGTGTCTGGATGTACCAGTGCTTGTGCATAAACCCCTACACCTTGTTTAAAGGCTTCTACAAAGACCAGAATCAGCGGCAAAATTAAGCAGCTTAAAAAGAAGATTAAGGCAATCGCAATTAGGGTATAACGCACCCAAGTCGGTTCACGGGTGGCATCGCGTGACTGTAGTTTTTCAGCCAAAGCATTGCTGTTGGTATTTAAACTCATCGTGCAGTTCTCCCTGTGCGACGGCTTGCCCATGCTTGTAATAAATTAATAAGGAATAGCATCACAAAAGAAATCAGTAACATCACCACAGCAATGGTGGTTGCACCTGCGTAGTCGTATTCTTCCAAGCGAGAAATAATCATTAACGGTGCAATTTCAGTTTCAAAAGGCTGATTACCTGCAATGAAAATAACAGAACCATATTCGCCTACACCACGAGCAAATGCCAAAGCAAAGCCGGTGATTAAGGCAGGCAGTAAAATAGGAAAAATCACTTTACTGACAATTTGAAAACGGTTTGCCCCTAGTGCCGATGCAGCTTCTTCCAGTTCGGTTTCTAAATCACTTAATACAGGTTGTACGGTACGTACCACAAATGGAATACCAATAAAAATCAAGGCCAAAGTAATCCCGATTGGGGTATAAGCGACTTTAATGCCAATTGGCTCTAAATATTGACCAATCCAACCCGTGGGTGCATATAAAGAAGTCAGCGCAATACCTGCTACTGCGGTCGGTAGAGCAAATGGTAAATCGACCAACGCATCTATAATACGTTTGCCTGGGAAACTGTAGCGAACTAGACACCATGCCAATAACAGGCCAAAGACCACGTTAATAAAGGCAGCGATGAGCGCAGCACTAAAACTGAGTTGCAAAGATTTTAGAATACGTTCTGAACTTAAAATTTCCCATAAACCATCCCAACCAATACCAAGCGATTTAATAAATACTGCCGATAAGGGAATAAGAACAATTAAGGATAAATACGCTAGGGTAAAGCCTAGAGAAAGACCAAATCCTGGCAGCACTCGGGATCGCTGCGACATGATGACTCCTCAAAGAGAGAATTGTGTTTGAAAACAAACAGAGCAAAGAAAATGTAAATTCGGCACAAGCATAGTTTGCAAGGGTTAAATTGCAAATTTAAATAAATACTTGCTGTTATCAGTATTGCTGATATGCGACATCGTATTTTGTGAGATGAGATAATGATGAATCTCAGGGAAAGCACCAAAGCCAGAAGCGACATTAATATGTCCAACTTGACCTAAATTAATAGGCTTTAATTGCCATGTTTGCGCTAAGGCTTGCGCATCTTCAAAGCTTAGCCATGGGTCATTTTCGCTAATTAATAATTGAGTCGGTACAGACCATTTGAGCTGCTTAAAATAAGCCAAATAGTTGTTTTGGCTTTGCTGTGCAAAACCTGATTCACCAAAACGTGCAGGGTTAGCAGGCGCAACCAAAACTACATTTTTAATTTTTTCTTGTAGTTCAGGATATTGTGCCAAGGCTGCAATTGTGGTCAGACAGCCAAAGCTATGTGCCACGATTTGGATATCGTCCTGAATAGGCGCAACAGTTTTCACAAACTCAGCCACCCAATGACTTAAAATTGGTAAATTCCAGTCTTGTTGTTGCACACGTGAGCAAGACATGAGTTGTCGTTGTAACCAAGACTGCCAGTGAGCATGTTCGCTGCCACCCACGCCTGGAACAATTACGGTATGAATCATGTCGATGCTCCTGAAAAATATATGTACATTAATGACGTTGCTGTTCCACTTTTTGAGTGGAAGGTCTGGTTAGGTTTGCAATTCAAATCACTAGACCATTGTTTAAAAGTCATTTTTGAAACCTGCACGAAGAATAGCGAGAGTTTCTATGCAAAAAAAATAATTAAAAATGAATTTTATATGAATAAAAGAGATATATAAGAAAATAGGGTAAAAAAGCACCCCTATTTTTCAATGAGGGTGCTTGCCCAAGTCCTTCACATGCTTATTTTGCAGCGTTGGCTTTTACAATTTGATCGAAAATACCACCATTTTCAAAATGGACTTTCTGCACTTTTTCCCAGCCACCGAATTCTTGATCAATGCTGACCAATTTTAAAGGTTTGAATACGTGCTGATACTTGGTCAATGCGGTTGCGCTGCGTGGGCGGTAAAAATGCTTACCTGCTAAGTCCTGCCCTAAAGGAGAGTACAAGAAGTTTAAATAGCCTTGAGCAAGATGCTGATTGCCTTTTTTCTCGGCATTTTTATTGACAATAGCCACAGGTGGTTCTGCCAATACAGAAAGGCTTGGGGTAATAATTTCAAATTTACCCGGCTGTTCACGAATCGCTAAATGAGCTTCATTTTCCCAAGCCAGTAAGACATCTCCAATACCACGCTCTGCAAAAGTGGTGGTTGAACCGCGTGCCCCTGAATCAAGAACTTTGGTTTGTTTATAGATTTGACGTACAAACTCTTGGGCTTTGGTATCATTCCCAGCAGGTTGATGTTTAGCCCATGCCCAGGCTGCTAAGTAATTCCAGCGTGCGCCCCCTGAGGTTTTCGGATTTGGTGTGATGATTGCAACATTTGGTTTAACTAAATCGCCCCAGTCCTTAATATTTTTAGGGTTACCTTGGCGGACTAAAAATACGATGGTTGATGTGTATGGAGTTGAGTTATTCGGTAACTTTTTTTGCCAGTCAGCGGGTAATAGTTTGGCTTTTTCTGCAATAACATCTATATCCGCTGCTAAAGCTAGGGTCACAACATCGGCATTTAAGCCATCAATAACCGCACGTGCCTGTTTACCTGAGCCACCGTGTGATTGCTTGAAATTAATAGTTTGTCCAGTGCGTTTTTTCCAGTAGTTGCCAAAGTGTTGATTGACATCTTCGTATAATTCACGGGTAGGGTCGTAAGAAACATTGAGAAAGTCTTTTGCAGATACACTCAGTGCTGTGCTAGAAAGTATGGCTGCCAGTACCCCAATTTTAAATTTTGAAAAGCGCATGATTGACCTCATTGGTTTATGCTTTGTTGTGTGCTGAGTTGAATGAGGCAAGCATATAGTCAGTTCATTTTCTTAAAAAATAATTTAAAATGCGGTGAATATCAGCAAATGATAAATATAAATTTCTTCATTCTTTTTTATATTTTGTGATAAATCATGAGTAAGTTGTCTATGCAGTGTTATAAAAATGCTGAGCCTATTGAGCACATCCACCTGTTAGATCGGGCATTTCATTATGGCGATGGCTGTTTTAGTACTGCACGGATTCGCAACAATCAAGTTGAGTTGTGGCATCGGCATTTAGCGCGTTTAGCGCATGCCAAAGAACACATGCATTTAACTGTAAATCTTGAACTTATTAATAAAACACTGGCCGATTTAAAACAAAAACAGGGCAAGTTAAATGGCACATTAAAGATTGTGCTGAGTCGTGGTGAGGGTCAACGTGGCTATAGCTTGCCCGAACATCCTGCCGATGTATGGGTATTCTTTTATCCTCAGGCGCAAGAAACTTTAGGGGCAGAATACCACTACGAAATCATTCAAAGCGGTGTCTTAGAACAGACCATTGGCTTGACGATGCCACAGTTGGTCGGTGTGAAAAGTTTGAACCGTCTTGAACAGGTTTTATTAAAACAAGAGGCAGATCAAGCGGGGTGGCTTGAGGCTTTGGTAACCGATGTGCAGGGGCGTGTGGTTGAAGGTGTGAGTAGTAATTGTTTCATTCTTATAAACAATACATGGATTACCCCGCAACTTGGTTATAATGGCGTGCACGGCGTGATGCGGGCAGAAATTTTGTCGCGGATGCAACAGCACAATATTGCGTGTGAACAACGTGATATAGATGCTGCAGAAATTGCGGACATTCAAAGTTTATTTTTTTGCAATGCGCTTAGTCCAATGAAAATTGCCAGCCATTTACAGTCACAGCTTTTGGATGTGCAATCGTGTATTCAATTATTTAAGCAACTTCAACTGAATCAGATACATTCTTATGTCTAAACCTAAACGCCCGTCAAAATCTAAAAAGAAAACTAATACAGTACAGTCTATGCGTGCCTTGAAAGGTGGCATCATTTTTATACTGGGGCTATTACTGGTGCTTGGCGTGATTTTATGGTCAAGTCTGTTTAGAGATTATCCTGTTGAAGGTCAAAAACAATTATTGGCAATTAATGAAGGCGACACGTATTCACGCTTTATTGATCGTTTGGCTGAAGATGATCATGTGAACTTTCCAATTGTTTTAAAGTTGTACCAACGGGTGATGATCCATGACAGCATGAAGAAAGGTGTATATGAAGTGCGTCAGGGCATGAGCGTACGTCAGGTTATGGAAATGATCGCCAATGCTGAAAATGCGCAAATGAACCGTATTTTGGTTATTGAAGGCACGACCTTTAAGCAATTGATTGAGGCATTAAAGAAAGATGATTTGGTCAGTAAAGAAGTAGTGCATTTACCTTATGCAGAATTGCTGAAAGCTTTAAATATTCCTTATGCACATCCAGAAGGGTTGTTTGCACCGAATACGTATTTTTTCGCTAAAGGTGAAACTGATCGTAAAGTTTTAACCGATTTATATCAGCGTCAAATGAAAGCATTAGATGATGCTTGGAATAATCGAGCAGCAGATTTACCTTATAAAAATAAATATGAAGCCTTGATTATGGCCTCAATTATTGAAAAAGAAACCAATGTCGATGCTGAATTACAGCAAGTGTCTGGGGTGTTTGTACGCCGTTTAAAACTGGGCATGCGCTTGCAAACCGACCCAACTGTTATTTATGGAATGGGCGATAAATATCAGGGTAATATCACCCGTCAGGATTTACGCACTCCAACGCCATACAACACCTATACCATGAGTGGCTTAACGCCAACACCAATTGCCTTGCCAAGTCAAAAAGCCATTGAAGCGGCGATGCATCCAGACCAATCTGACAACATTTATTTTGTCGCGACAGGTAATGGTGGACATAAATTTAGCACCAATTTGCAAGATCATAACCGTGCCGTGCAGGAATATTTAAATGTACTGCGCGCGAAAAAATCAGGGGAATAAGCATGTTTATCAGTTTTGAAGGCACCGAAGGGGTAGGCAAAACGACACTCATTCGCCGTATTCATGATTATTTTACTGCACAAGGTCAAGAGGTGGTTTTAACCCGTGAGCCAGGTGGAACCCCTATGGCAGAGCAAATTCGTGCTTTGTTACTCGCGGTCAACCATGAAGAAAAAATGTGTTCAGACACTGAGTTATTGTTGATGTATGCAGCGCGTGCTCAGCATTTAGATCAGGTGATTTTACCAGCAATGGCTGCAGGTAAAACTGTGTTATGCGACCGTTTTAGTGATGCAAGTTTTGCCTACCAATGTGCTGGCCGTGGTTTAAGCGTAGCGAAGTTGAACATGCTGAATAGCCATTTTGTGGCACGTATGCCTGACTTAACTTTCTGGTTGGATGCCCCAATTGAGCTGGGTATGACCCGTGCACGTGCTCGGGGTGAGTTAGACCGCTTTGAACAAGAGAAAGCTACTTTCTTTGAGAAAGTCAGAGGCGGTTATCAAACTTTATGGGAACAACAACCTGAACGAGTAAAACGCTTGGATGCGACTCAAAACCCAGATCAAGTCTTTGCACAGGCAATGCAATATTTACAGCCAAATACTTAACAAGCGAATCAGTCATTCTTGCGCATTTGATTGCATTAAAAAATCTTCTATAGTGATTGTGCTTTAGAAGATTTTTTATCATTTAGAAAAATAGTGAATCGAACAACATGAGCATGACCAAAGAAGAAATTATTGAATTTTTAAAAGTAGAGTTTCCGCAAAGTCTGGAAAAATGTGAAATTGTGTCCATCACGCCACGTGGGGCATTGGTGAATTATCACATCGATGAACGTGATTTACGCCCCGGTGGTACGGTATCAGGGCCGACTATGATGACTGTTGCAGACTATGCACTTTATATCGCCATTTTAGGGGAGTTGGGTTTGGTGGCTTTGGCGGTGACCAGTAATTTAAACATCAACTTTTTACGCAAGCCCGCAGCAGGGCGTAATTTACGTGGTGAATGTCGCTTAATGAAAGTAGGGAAAAACCTCGTGGTCGGTGAGGTTTGGGTATATTCCGAAGGTGTAGATGATGCCGTGGCGCATGTCACAGGGACGTATTCGATTCCACAGATTGGCTGAGAATAAAGTCAGCTTTATCTTAATTTTAGTTACTTATATTTACCATGTGGTTACATATGTACACATACCACATGAAAGTCAGGGTTTGATTGGTTAAAAAATAATCACAAATATTTCATTTTATGTTTTTCATATAGATCAAATCTGCTTTTGTCTAAGCTAGCAACCCGTAAGTGATAAAACAAGGGAGCTAAATGCTTAAATTTAAGAACAATATTGTTCATGGAGCAATCTTTGATATGGATGGAACAATGTTTGATACTGAACGATTACGGTTTCAAACATTGAAGCAGGCATCTCAGGAGCTCATTGGCGTTGAATTTTCAGACGTATACCTCATGCAATGTTTGGGTTTGAGTGCAAAGAGCGCTGAACAACTGGCGCAAGCAGAATATAGTGCAGACATTCCTTACCGTGAGATCCGTCAGCGTGCTGATGAACTAGAACTAGAAAGTGTGCGCAATTTTGGTGTGCCCATTAAAAAAGGTTTGTTGCAGGTATTAGAGCGGTTACGAAAGTCTGGCTTGAGAATGGCGGTTGCTACGTCTAGTCGTCGTGCCATTGCCGAAGAATATTTGATTAATGCCAATGTCTATAAGTTTTTTGATGTATTAGTTTGTGGCGATGAGGTGCAACAGGGCAAGCCACATCCTGAAATTTTTATAACAGCCGCACAAAAAATTAATCTAGAACCCAGCGAATGTTTCATGCTGGAAGATTCTGAAAATGGAATCAAATCTGCACATGCAGCGGGTGGCATAACCATACTATTTCGGGATATCAAAAAACCTAATGCTAATATGTTGTCACTCACGCAGCATTATTACGCAAGTATGCAAGCTTATTTAGATGACTTAAATCAAGTTATTCCTGTATTGGAAATGCCGAGTTTACAAGAGGCCTTCCCGCAAACTTTAAATCAGTTGAGTGTGGGGATTCATGGTTTTGGTGCAATAGGTGGGGGCTATTTGGCCCAAATTTTATCGCACTGGGATGGCTATACCCGTCCTAAACGTATTTATGCTTCTACACGGAATACCTTATATCGTTCTGCAGTAAACGCCTTTGGAACGTATTCAATTCGTTATGGACAATGTTCTTATGATGAACGAATTGAAAATATGCACATCATTGATGCGGAGAACTTGCAGCAGATGCAGCAAATGTATGTGGAGTCGAGCCTAATTGCATTATGTTTGCCTGAACATGCTTTACAGCAAGAGGCTAAAGTAATTGCGCAGGGCTTATATGCCCGTTTTATAGCGCAAGTTGAACTCCATCAGCCTTTAACTATTTTGGTAATTTTAAATAAAGTTGGGGCAAAACAGCTCTTGATGACGCATATTCATCAGGCGTTAGAGACGTTGTTGGATCCCGATACGGCAGCCAAAATTATGGCGCAGCATTATTTTTGCGATACTGTCGTAAATAGAATGGTCTCTAAATTAAGCGATCAAAACTTATATCGCCAATTACGCATCAAGTATAATATTTTTAAGCAATTTCAGTTGGATGACGAAGCAGAGCCAATTGAAATTGAAGACAATACTCGATTGCAGCCTGAGCAAGAGCGTCAAGCCACCTTATATGTAGAAGATTTAAGACGCAATTTTCAGCCCAGTCACATTTTGCAAAGTATGGATTTAATTTTATTTCATGCTGAAAGTGACATGCCTATTTATGTGGAAAATGCCAGTCCATTATTGCAACACATGCGTCAAATGATTTTGGTAGATGATATTGCCGAAATCCAACTCATTAAAAATCGTTTATGGAATGGTGTACATGCCATGATGGCTTGGTTATCCAGTTTAATAGGGCATAACAGTATTGGTGTCGCAATGGCAGACCCATTGGTTGCAGATTTTACCCGCGCTGTTTCGGCACAAGTAGCGTTGGGATTAGCTGCACAGTTGCCGCATCGTCAGCAAAACTTAAAGCATCTGGCACAGAGCTTTCTGGACTCATGTGAACATGCCTATAAAGACCCGTGTCAGCGTGTGGCACGTGACCCTTTGCGTAAACTCTCAGCCAATGAACGGGTGATGGGTGCTTTGATTTATCATCTGCAGCATGATTTAGCTGCAAATTATGTGAAGAAAGGAGTGGTGTTGGGCTATCTGTATGCAATTAAAATGCAGCAGTTGGGGACTCAAGCAGCATTACAGCATTTGTCAAAACAATTGCAAAATGCGCCTATATGCGAACAGACACGGCAGCAATTGCAGTACACAATTAGCCACCAATTACAGCAACTATTGGCTGGTCAAGTTCGCTTAGAAGCATTTATTCAAGATGATACTCAAGTTGCAGCCGTAATATAAAACTCAACTTGATGAATTCTTAGGAGGAGGTTTAGTAAGTTAACGTCATCATATTCAAAATGATAAAATACCGAATCGTGTTATGGAATACGATTCGGTGCTTTCTTGCATTAGAATTCGAATGCACTTTATTCACAGATACTTTTATGCAAATGCTGTTGCGTAACAAGCAATCAGATCACTCATTCACCAATGGAGTTTCCACTTGGAAATTAGGTGGAATGAGCACAGTTTTACGCAATTCAGGCGCAAGCTCAGGATAATCCAGCGTGAAGTGTAAACCACGTGATTCTTTGCGTTGCATGGCACAGCGTACAATCATTTCAGAAACCAGAACCAAATTACGCAGCTCAATCAGGTTTTTACTAACTTGGTAGTCCTGATAATACTCGGTAATTTCACGTTTCAGCATTTCAATACGGTGCAAAGCACGTTCTAAACGCTTAGTGGTGCGTACAATACCGACGTAGTTCCACATGGTTGCACGAAGTTCATCCCAGTTTTGTAAAATTACAACATCTTCATCAGGGTTGGTCACTTGAGAATCATCCCAAGCAGGAACTTCAGGTGAGCAATAATCTGTAGTGTGATGTGCTTCAATATGTTTGGCCGCTGCCATTCCATATACAAAACATTCTAAAAGAGAGTTACTTGCCATGCGGTTAGCGCCATGCAAACCTGTATAAGACGTTTCACCAATCGCGTATAAACCAGAAATATCGGTTTGGCTATGTTCATTGACCATCACCCCGCCACAAGTGTAGTGGGCAGCAGGTACAACCGGAATCATATCTGTAGTGATATCAATGCCTAATTCCAGCAAACGTGCATACAGTGTAGGGAAGTGTTCCTTGACAAATTCTGCAGGCTTGTGGGTAATATCTAGCCATACATGACGAATACCCAAACGCTTGATTTCATAGTCAATTGCACGTGCCACAATATCACGCGGAGCGAGTTCTGCTCGTTCATCAAAACGCAGCATAAAGCGTTCGCCATCAGGTAAACGTAAATATGCACCTTCACCACGCATGGCTTCAGTAATTAAAAAAGAACGCGCCTGAGGATGATACAAACAGGTTGGATGGAATTGGTTAAATTCCATATTGGCTACACGGCAACCCGCACGGAAAGCCATGGCCATACCATCGCCCGTCGCAATGTCTGGGTTTGAAGTGTAAAGGTAGGCTTTCATTGCACCGCCGCAGGCAAGAGCGGTAAATGGAGCAAGGAAGGTATGTACTTTTTGAGTACTTTCATCTAGTGCATATAAGCCTAATGAACGATTAGCTTCGTTTAAACCAAGCTTTTGTGAGGTAATCAGGTCAATGGCGATATAGTTTTCAAATATAGTGATGTTTTGCTGTTCTTGAGCACGTTGCACCAAAGTCGTGGAAATTGCACGGCCTGTAGCATCGGCAGCGTGAATAATACGGCGCTGAGAATGGCCGCCTTCACGGGTTAAATGCAATTGCTCTTGTTCGTCTAAGGTAAACTGCACGCCATGTTTGAGCAGAAAATCTACCGAAGGTTTGCCGCCTTCCACCGTTTGTTTTACGGCGTCAATTTCACATAAATGCGCACCTGCAATCATGGTGTCATCTATATGTTGTTCGATCGAGTCGGTTTCATCAAGGACTGCAGCAACACCACCTTGCGCATAAAAGGTGCTGGCTTCAGTGAGGGTAGATTTTGCCAAAACGGCGATTTTGAAATGCTGGGGTAATGAGAGCGCTAAACTCAAACCTGCACCACCACTTCCCACAATAATCACATCAAATTGATGTGTTGTGTTTAAATTAGACATGTCCATCAGCTAATTTGAAAAAAGTTGGATAATGACACCCCTTTTTGCAGAAAAACGCAAGTGCGAAGTGGGCATGAATAATGAAAAAAAAGAATAAACGGGAAACTTTTATGGAATATTCCAACTTTTATCACAATTTTGTCCAATCTATTTCAGATGTTGAGCTTTAAGTCAGATTCAGAGAGGTTAAATATTCAATCTCATCAAACTGATTTAATTGCAATAAACTAAAAGCCGAAACTGAAAAGATTCAACATTTTATTACGCAAAACCTAGTAATTTTGTGATAAATAAGATGGGTTCGAAGTCATAATTATTATTGAGTGAATGCTATTTATGAAAAATCGCAATTTAAAAAAAGGTTTATATGCGGCTGTTTTTACTATGGCAACTGTGCAGACTCAAGCAGCACCACCAGTAGACTTTTCTAATTTGGTTGAGCAGGTGAGTCCTGCTGTCGTGAGTGTCAATGTTGTCAAAAAAATGAGTCAGGAAGAACTCTTACAACAACAAGTTCCAGAAATTTTACGCCGTTTTTTTGGCAATCAAGTCATTATTCCACAACAACAATTGCCACAAGAAAAAACAGGTTATGGCAGTGCATTTTT
The DNA here is from genome assembly GCF_012371315.1 of Acinetobacter sp. A1. Classification (NCBI taxonomy): domain Bacteria; kingdom Pseudomonadati; phylum Pseudomonadota; class Gammaproteobacteria; order Moraxellales; family Moraxellaceae; genus Acinetobacter; species Acinetobacter sp. A1. The sequence continues at coordinate 49,547 of NZ_JAAZQY010000002.1, read as the reverse complement.
TATTAGTAAAGATGGATACCTTTTAACGAACCACCACGTGGTTGAAGATGCTTCAAAAGTCACAATTGTACTGAATGACCGCCGTGAGTTAGATGCAACTGTTGTGGGTAGTGATGAACGTACCGATGTCGCTTTATTAAAAGTGCAAGGTGTGAGTTTCCCAGAGTTGCGTACAGGCAATGTCGATCAATTGCGTGTAGGTGAGCCTGTACTTGCAATTGGTTCTCCATTTGGATTTGACTATTCTGCATCGGCAGGGATTGTCAGTGCAAAAATGCGGAATATGATGGGTGAAACCTCAGTACCCTTTATTCAGACTGATGTAGCTTTAAACCCAGGTAACTCAGGTGGGCCACTGTTCAACCAGCGTGGTGAGGTTGTGGGCGTGAACTCCCGTATTTTTAGTGGTACGGGTGGTTATATGGGGTTGTCATTCTCTATTCCTATTGATGTAGCAATGGACGTGGCCGATCAGTTAAAACGAAATGGTAAAGTGACCCGCTCTTATTTAGGGGTGAGTTTGCAGGATATTGACCGTAATTTGGCTGAATCCTATAAACTGAGCAAACCAGAAGGTTCATTGATTACTCAAGTTGCGCCAAATTCTCCTGCTGCACGTGCGGGCTTACGTGCGGGTGATGTTATTCTTAAATATAACGGTACGCCAATTTCCCGAACTTCAGAATTGTTGAACTATTTAAACCGTTCAGTGCCAAATCAGAGTATTCAGCTTGAAGTATTACGTGATGACAAACGCCGTAATATTACCGCTACAGTCAGTACAGCACCTGATGATACGCCTGCAAAAAACAACCCTGAAACTGCTGCTAAAGGCCCTGTTTTAGGTGTGTCTATTCGTGACTTAACTGTTGCAGAACAACGCCAGTTAGATATTAAAGGTGGTGTGCTCATTCAGGAAGTGCGTCGTGGTGGTTCAGCAGCTCAGGCGCGTATTATGCCGGGAGATGTGGTGGTACAACTGAATAATACTCCAATTCAAAATGCCAACCAGTTTGTTGAAACGGTATCTACCCTGAAAAAAGGTTCAGTCGCTCGGGTCGTGATTATTCGTCAAGGGCAACGTGCCATTATTGGGATGCGTATTCAATAAGTTAAAGCATCTGCCAGGATTGATTTGATTTCAATATAAATGATCAGTCGTATAATAGTCGCTCTTCAAACAGAGCGACTTTTTTATGCAAATTGAATATTTTTGATAAACTAAGCAGACACGGCAGTTTCTAGTAAAAGGATGCAATGAGCAGCATATTTGATTTAAAAATCACGGTTCAACCCGAACATATAGATATTTTGGGCCATGTAAATAACGTGGTTTATGTGCAATGGATGCAAGATGTGGCATCGGCGCATATAGAACAGCTAGGTTTGGGTGTACAAGAGTATTTGAAACTGAAACATGCCATGGTTGCTGTAGAACACCATGCGCAATATCGTAAAGCAGCTCTCGAAGGTGAGGAGCTAATTTTACGAACGTGGCTCAGTGATTTGAATGCACTGTATTCATTTCGTCAGTATGCATTTTATCGCCCGCAAGATAAAAGCCTGGTATTCATGGGTAGCACACAATGGGCATGTGTAGAAATTGCCACAGGCCGTCCAAAGCGTATGTCACCTACCTTTACGCAAGCTTATCAGCCACTGGCTACGGATGTTAATCCTTTAGATTTTAGTGCTTATGATTAGTCGAGAGATAAGTTAAGTACCGAGTGTGCTCTAGTTGGGTATTACGATTCGTTATATCTTGAGGTTTTTAAGATTCATAAAGTATTTAAATCTACACATAAAATGTCTAAGTCTGCTGTATAAAAAGAAAAAACTAAAGGGCAGCAAAAGGAACTCATTATTATGGATACATTGAAAAATCCATCTGCTATAATCCTTCGCAATTTCTATTCGGCTTTTGCTCTGCATGAATTTTAAGGTGCAGGGCGTGTTATTTTTTAAGGTAACCCATGGCGCAAGCTAAAAAATCTGTTGATATTAAAAACATCCGTAACTTTTCGATCATTGCGCACATCGATCATGGTAAATCGACTCTGGCAGATCGTTTCATTCAAACCTGTGGCGGTCTACAAGATCGTGAGATGCAAGCGCAGGTGTTGGATTCTATGGAGCTTGAGCGTGAGCGTGGGATTACCATTAAAGCCACATCAGTGACTTTATACTATAACCATCCAAATGGTCAGGAATACCAGTTAAACTTCATTGATACCCCAGGACACGTCGACTTTTCTTATGAAGTATCACGTTCTTTAGCCGCTTGTGAAGGTGCACTATTGGTGGTTGATGCTGCTCAAGGTGTAGAAGCACAGTCGGTTGCAAACTGCTATACCGCAATTGAGCAAGGCTTAGAAGTTTTACCTGTACTCAATAAAATTGATTTACCGCAGGCAGAGCCTGAGCGTGTGATTCATGAAATTGAAGAAATTATTGGTATTGAAGCACAAGAAGCACCAACTTGTTCTGCAAAAACAGGTTTAGGCATCGACAATGTTTTAGAAACTTTGGTGAATGTAATTCCTGCGCCACAAGGTGACCGCGAAGCACCGCTACAAGCCTTAATTATTGACTCATGGTTTGATAACTACTTGGGCGTTGTGTCTTTGGTGCGTATCAAGCAAGGTTGTGTGCGTAAAGGTGACAAGATGTTGATGAAATCGACAGGTCAAACACACATCATCACATCTGTGGGTATTTTTAATCCAAAACATACTGAAACAGGTGTTTTAGAAGCAGGTGAAGTGGGCTTCGTAATTGCAGGGATTAAAGACATTTTTGGTGCGCCAGTGGGTGATACCATCACGCTTGCAACCACACCAGAAGTTGAAACATTACCAGGCTTTAAAAAGGTGAAACCGCAGGTCTATGCAGGTTTATTCCCGATTGATGCCAGCGATTTTGAACCTTTCCGTGAGGCATTGCACAAGCTACAAATTAACGACTCAGCATTGTTCTTTGAACCAGAAAGTTCCGATGCCTTAGGTTTTGGTTTCCGTTGTGGCTTCTTGGGTATGCTACACATGGAAATCGTACAAGAGCGTTTAGAGCGTGAGTACGACTTAGACCTCATTTCATCTGCACCGACTGTAATTTATGAAGCGGTAATGAAAAATGGCGAAACGGTTTATATAGACAGCCCATCAAAAATGCCTGATGGTTCAACAGTTGAAGATTTACGTGAACCCATTGCCGAATGTCATATTTTAGTGCCACAGGAATACTTAGGTAACGTCATGACCTTATGTATTGAGCGTCGTGGTGTGCAAAAAGATATGAAATTCTTGGGTAACCAAGTGTCTGTTACTTTTGAAATTCCAATGGCAGAAGTGGTGATGGACTTCTTTGATAAATTGAAGTCATGTTCACGTGGTTTTGCATCTTTAGATTATAACTTTGTCCGTTTTGAAAGTTCATCACTGGTTAAGGTGGATGTACTGATTAATGGTGAAAAGGTAGATGCTTTGGCGATGATTTGTCACCGTCAAGATGCACGTCACCGTGGCATTGCCTTGGTTGAAAAAATGAAAGACTTGATTCCACGTCAAATGTTTGATGTGGCTATTCAGGCTGCGATTGGCGCACAGATCATTGCACGTTCAACTGTAAAAGCAATGCGTAAAAACGTACTTGCGAAATGTTATGGTGGTGACGTTTCACGTAAGAAGAAACTACTTGCCAAACAGAAAGAAGGTAAGAAACGTATGAAGCAAGTGGGAAGTGTTGAAATTCCACAAGAAGCATTCTTGGCAGTATTAAAAGTCGATCGCTAAAATTATAAGGATAACAAGCCCATGGATTTTGATTTTAATTTGATTCTCGTTCCTGCCACGCTGTTTTTTATTGCAGTGTGGTTGTTGGATAAATTTGTATTTAAGCAAAGAGCCAACAAAGGCCGAGGCAATGAAAATTTCATTATTACATGGGCCTATGACTTTTGGCCTGTTTTGGCGGTAGTGATGGTATTGCGTTCATTCTTATATGAGCCATTCAATATTCCGTCTGACTCGATGGTGCCAACCTTGGAAACAGGCGATTTTATTCTGGTGAATAAGTTTGAATATGGTGTGCGCCTGCCAATCATCAACAGTAAAATTATTGATGTCGGTTCACCAGAACGTGGCGAGGTAGCAGTTTTCCGTTATCCACCACAACCAAGTATCAGCTACATAAAGCGTATTGTAGGTCTACCGGGCGATCACATTGTCTATGATCATGGTCAGCTGAGTATTAATGGTGAAAAAGTGAGTAAAACACCAATTCAGTTTAGCCGTGACAAAGACAGTTTGGATACACCAACTTCAATTTACCATCAGGAAACTTTGGGTGAGCACACTTTTACTATGCGTGAGCTAGAAGGGGTGAATGTGGCACGTCAGGCGCCATTCCTGAACTATGTAGACAATGGTAAATATTCAGCAGAAAATGGTTTATATTGGGAAGTCAAAGTTCCAGAAGGTCATTACTTCGCGATGGGGGATAACCGCGATCAAAGTGCTGACAGTCGTTTTTGGGGCTTTGTACCAGAGGAAAACCTAACAGGTCGTGCATTCTATGTGTGGATGCATAAAGAGCCTGGGTTTAATTTGCCGTCATTTAGTCGTAACGGCAAAATTGATTAATACAGCAGATTAGGAAAATAAAAAATGCGTCATCAACAAGGGGCATCTTATATTGCAATTTTAATTGCAATTATTGGCTTTGCATTTATGGCAAAAGTCGCAATCGCAGTTTGGGGGCCATATTTCGATGATCGAATGTTGGATAACCAAATTGAAGAACAGTTATTGAACGGGCCAAAAAACCTCTCACCACAAAAATTTATTGGTGAAATGGATAAGCGTTTAAACATGAACAACATTCGTGATATGAAGTTTGCAGATGTTGCTCAAGTCACGAATGTCGATGGTCTGCAAGTGAAAAAAGAATATGAAATAAGAAAACCATTCTTATTGAATATTGATATTGTAATGAAATTCGAGAAAAGTTTTGATCAAAGCTCAGTCCAAGCTAAATGAGACCCGCCTAGCCAGCCGTATTGGTTATCAGTTTAAGCAAACTGAATTGCTTAAACTGGCTTTAACCCATCGCTCGGTCAGCCATAAACACAATTACGAACGCCTGGAATTTCTAGGCGATTCATTATTGGGCATGATTATCGCCAATTATTTATATGAGGCCTATCCTCACGAAAATGAAGGGCGTTTAACCCGTATGCGGGCAACCTTGGTACGCCAAGAAGCCTTGGGTAAAATCGCCAATGATTTAAAACTGAGCCAAAATTTAATTCTCAGTACTGGTGAATTGAAATCTGGCGGTCATCATCGTGAGTCTATACTGGCAGATACCGTAGAGGCGATTATTGGTGCTATTTATGTCGATAGTAACGATTTAAACTTGCTGCAATCCATTGTGCTAAAATGGTATAGCCCGTATTTAGATCACATTGAGCCAACCGATCAACTCAAAGATCCAAAATCCCGCTTACAAGAGTATTTACAAGCACGTAAAAAACCTCTCCCGGTTTACGAGGTTGTAGATATTCAGGGTGATGCACCGAATCAGCATTTTATTGTGGAATGCCGAGTCGATAGTTTACCCGTAATGAAGGGTGAAGGTTCAAGCCGTCGCTTTGCCGAGCAGGCAGTAGCGGCAGATATTTTAAAATTCTTGGAGCAAAAGTCTGAATGACCATCCATTCCGATCACGTAGATGCTGATCACGAGTCGAATAACGACGCCAATGACTTAATCAACCAGTTCTTTAGCGGTCAGGGAACTGAAATTCCATCTGATTTCCGCAGTGGTTTTGTTGCGATTGTTGGTCGCCCGAATGTGGGTAAATCGACCCTCATGAATCACTTATTGGGGCAAAAGCTTTCAATTACTTCACGTAAGCCACAAACCACTCGCCATAAAATTGTGGGTATTGATACCCGTGAAAAATCTCAGGCTGTGTTTGTAGACACACCAGGGATGCATAAAAAAGAAGTACGTGCCATCAACAAAATGATGAACCGTGCTGCATCTTCTGCTTTGCGCGATGTAAATTTAGTTCTGTTTGTGGTGGATGCACAAAAGTGGACCCAAAATGATGAACTGGTTTTGGAAAAGCTGAAAAATGCAGAAATGCCAGTGATTCTAGTCATCAACAAACTTGATACTTTTGAAAATAAAAATCAGGCATTGCCGATTATTCAGGAACGTGCCAAGTTAATGAACTTTGCCGAAATTGTACCTGTATCGGCACTGCGTGGTGCGAACCTAGATCATTTGCGTGACACGATTGAGCGCTATTTGCCATTCCAACCACCACTGTATTCGTTGGATCAAATCACAGACCGTTCTGAGCGCTTCTTGGCGTCTGAAATTATTCGTGAAAAAATCATGCGTCAATTGGGTGAAGAGCTGCCTTACGATTTAACTGTACAAATCGAATCATTTAAAACAGAAGATGCTGTTTTGAATGAAAAAACAGGTCGTATGAAAGCACCATGTACTTATATTGATGCCACTATTTTTGTAGATCGCCCAGGGCAAAAAGCCATTGTGATTGGTGAAAAAGGTGCGAAACTGAAAAAAATTGGTATGGATGCACGAGTCGATATGGAAAAAATGTTCGAGCAAAAAATCATGCTGACGCTTTGGGTAAAAGTTAAAGGCGGTTGGTCTGACGATGAGCGTGCATTAAAAAGCTTAGGATATAGCGATATCTAAGTTTGAATAAAAGGGAACTGTGATGATGAAAGTGTTGGCAATTGTGGCATGTATGTTTGTCTTGCAAGGTTGTATTCATAAAGTTGTGACAGTTCCCGTTAAAGTTGCCTATAAAACTACGAAGGGTGTGGTCAAAGGCACTGCTGCTGTTGTCGGTGCTGTCATCCCAGATGGTGATGACGAAGAAGAATCTCAGCCAGAAAAAGCCAAAGAACAGGATTAATTGACGCAATTATGCGCAATGAAATCTTGCATGGTTATCTCATCCATCATCGTAAATACCGTGAACGAAGCCATATTGTGCATTTGTTTACTCGTGAACATGGGCGGGTTGATGGTATTTTAAGACAAATGCCACCACCGCAATATCAACCGATTCGTATTCAGGCATCGGGAAAATCAGAGCTTAAAAACTTCACTAAACTGGAAATTGTCAATCAGCCTGTTTTTTTCTTTGGTGATGCATTTTTTTCAGGTTTTTATTTAAATGAAATTGTGTTGCGACTTTGTTCGGTTGAAGTCGAAATGCCTGAAACTTTTGTGCAATACCATCAGACCTTAGCGTATTTGCAGCACTTATCTAGCCAAGAAAATCCAAATCAGTTTTTAAGACAGATTTTGCGTCAGTTTGAACATGCTTTATTGGAAGAATTAGGTTATGCCATCGATTTCTCAGTCGATGCCAATCAGGAAGCAATTCAACCTAATCTGCATTATCATTTTCAGCTCAATGATGGTTTTATTCCCAACGCTCAAGCTTCACGGTCAAACTTACTCGGTGCGCAGATTCTGAGTATGTGTGACTATGAAAAGGGTAGGGATTTTAACCCAGAGCAGTTACAATTACTGTCTAGGCTGTATCGGCAAATGATTAGTTCACTGTTGGGTGATCGACCTTTAAAAAGTCGCCAATTGTGGATTCAGAATTCTCAAACTCAAGCGTAATGTAGGAATCTATTATGGCTTTACTCGGTGTCAATATTGACCATGTAGCAACTTTAAGACAAGCGCGTGGCACGAACTATCCAGACCCTGTAAAGGCCGCGTTGATTTGTGAACAAGCGGGTGCAGAGGGGATTACTTTGCATTTGCGTGAAGATCGTCGTCATATTCAGGATGATGATGTACGTCGCATGCGCCCATTGCTAAAAACCCGTATGAATTTGGAAATGGCCGTGACTGAAGAAATGATCGCATTTGCCAAAGAAATTCGTCCTCAGCATGTTTGTTTGGTACCAGAACGTCGTGAAGAAGTAACCACAGAAGGCGGTCTAGATGTCGTGGGGAATTTTGAAGCTGTCAAGGCAGCGACGCAAGAATTAACAGCAATGGGTTGTGACGTTTCATTGTTTATTGATGCTGATATTGCGCAAATTGATGCAGCAGTGGCATGTGGTGCACCAACGATTGAAATTCATACAGGTGCCTATGCCAATGCAGCAAGTGAAGCCGCACAACAGGCTGAGCTAACCCGCATTTTGCAAGGTGTTGAATATGCAGCCAGTCGTGGTTTGGTGATTAATGCAGGACATGGACTGAATTTAGAGAATGTAGGCCCAATTGCTACGATCCCGCACATCCATGAGTTAAATATTGGTCATGCTTTAATTGGTGATGCAGTATTTGTCGGTTTGGAACAAGCCGTAAAACGCATGAAAGCCGCGATTGATGCAGCGCGTTAATTTGAATCTGTATATTTAAGATTGAAAGATAAAATTTGAAAAGTTATGTCTAGCATAAATTATGATGAATTAATGCAGCCTGTGATTGCATTTTTAGGTTGTGAAACGCCGCAAGCTTGGCTAGATGAAGCATTAAAAAATTTAGATATTTTGATGCAGGATCATGCTAACTGTGAAAAGAAAGCAGCGGGTACAGCCATGAACCTGATGTTCCGTTACAGCTTTTTTACCGATTTACAGGTCAAATTGGCGCAATTGGTACGTGAAGAAATGCTGCACTATGAACAAGTATTGGAGTTCATGGCAAAGCGTGGGCAGGTGTGGCAGGGTTTAAGTGCGGGGCGTTATGCGGGGGGATTGCGTAAAGAAATCCGAACCTATGAGCCTGAAGCATTAATTGATGTATTGGTGATTGGTGCATTTGTAGAAGCACGTTCATGTGAGCGTTTTTATGCGCTTGCTCCTTTGGTTGATGAAGAACTAGGTAAGTATTATCGTTATTTACTTAAATCTGAATCACGTCATTATGAAGATTATTTGGCACTGGCTTTGGACGTGGCTAAAACAGCAAAACTGAAAAACCCAGAAGAAGATATTCAGGGGCGAATTCAGCATATTCGTGAAGTTGAAAAGAACTTAATTCTCAGCCCAGATGATCTGTTCCGTTTTCATAGTGGTGTGCCTGCACAAGCTGCTTAAACTGTATAGATAACTTTGCATGCAGATAAAAGCGGAACTTCGGTTTCGCTTTTTATATTTTGATGCTTATAGACGTGTTGATAAATGCGGCTATCTCTCAAGCTTTGGGTATTTAAAAAGAAGCCCAACCAATAAATTTCAGGCAATAAAAAGCCCAAGTCATCATGCTTGGGCTTTTTAGAATTTGGCTCTCCCACCTGGGCTCGAACCAGGGACCTGCGGATTAACAGTCCGTCGCTCTACCGACTGAGCTATGGGAGAATCTGCATGCGATTATAAGCAGATTTAAGCAAGGGTCAAGCAAAAACTGTCATGTTCCTTTCATTTTTATTTTATATGCTTTTTATTTGAGCAAAAAAATAATATTTTCCAAAAAATGCCTGACAAAACTTGCATCATGAAAAAACGATTGTTAGTCTGAATGGCATAACAAAGTGTTTAAGCACAAACTTAAACAGTGTGGATTTAACCCAACTTGCCAGCACTAAAATGGCTAAATAGGAGTAAGCGCATGAATACGCTCAGCATTTCTGATATTTTTTCAAATTTTTCTTATTATCAAGAACATTATCTTTCTATTCTTTCCAACCTTGAACAGTACGCAACACCTGTTCAAGGTGCCTATATTCAAGTTTGGCCTTTGGCGCATCAAGATTTATATTTGGGTGATTTATTGCAATTGTGGTTCAGTGAAAAATGGCTGATACAATCGTCTTGTCAGTTATTGTCAGACCATCCTGACAATGGCACGAAAAAACCATTGCAACGTGACAATGACCTATATTTATATCAATTGGCAGGCAGTGCACTTTCTGGCAGTAACCGTTCACGGGTGTGGTCGCTGTCTGAGCAAAAAATCTTACGTGTCGAGTTAAACTCTGCTTTTCGCTATTTATGCGAATTTAAAGGTACATCTCGACCTGAAGTTTCAAAATCTGAACTGATTACCGCATTAAAAAAGGGTGTTTAACTTTGTATAGATAAACACATTAGTGCGTTCAATTTTGCCAATTCAATCATTGAAATTGAGTTGGCAGTTTTGAAATTCTTTTTACTACGAACTGCAGATAGTAGTAATTGAAAACTAAACATACGATAAAATCATGTAGTGCAGCTTGATAAGGATATTCAGCCGTGTGGTTTAAAATAAGTATTGCCATGTTGGCTTTTGCTGCAAACTCTGTGCTTTGTCGCTTGGCTTTGGCAGAGCAGAAAATTGATCCTATGAGTTTTAGTCTGCTGCGTGTGGGCAGTGGGGCAGTCGCTTTAGGCTTGTTGTATGTCCTTTTTCAGGTACAACATCCTTTACAATTCCAATGGAAATCTGCGCTGAGTCTGACTATTTATATTCTCGGTTTTTCTTTGGCCTATTTGTATATCGATGCAGGTGTAGGTGCATTGCTGCTGTTTGGTGCGGTGCAAATCACCATGATTAGTTATGCCGTTTGGCAGGGTGAACGCATGACTTGGCCACGCTGGACAGGGTTAGGCTGTGCCTTGTTTGGTATGTGTTTATTATTACTGCCTGAAGTTGATGCACCGACGTTTAAATATGCACTGATGATGCTTGTTGCAGGTATTGCATGGGGTTTTTATAGCATCTTGGCCAAGAATATGCAGCATGCTTTGACTGCTACCTTGTCCAATTTCCTTTTTGGACTACCGTTAGTGGCTATGTTGTTTCTGTGGCACTTACCAGACAGTTTTATTAGTTTGAATGGTGTAGTTTTAGCTGTGCTGTCAGGCGCGCTTGCATCAGGTGGGGCCTATGTGCTGTGGTACAGCATTGTTAAAAAAATAGATGGTATTACTGCCAGTACCGTGCAACTTTCTGTGCCCAGTTTGGCGATTCTAGGTGGGGTAATTTTTCTGGGTGAACAATTAACATGGTTGATGCTATTTGCCAGCTTGATTGTGCTCTGCGGCATTTTGATGGTGATTTTAGCCAAACCGCGTGTATAAAAGTATTCTCTTTCTGGGGCTATATATGCCATGCGTTTAAAAATGATCGTCGCAAAATGAAATTAGAAATAAAAAACCCACGATTCAATCGTGGGTTTTGTTCATCTAAACAAGTTTAGATTATTGTGCAGCTTTTTCAGCTTCGATAGAAGCAATCGCTGCATCTACGCCTTCAATTGATTCAGCAGCTTTTTTGATGCGTGCAAGCGCATCTACAAGCACTTCGTCTGCAGTTGCATAAGAAATACGCATGAAACCGCCTAAACCGAACGCATCACCTGGAACAACAGCAACACCAGTTTCTTCCAATAACCATGCAGAAAATTCTGTGCAAGATTTTAAGCCTTTTGCACGAATTAATGGTTTGATGTTTGCGTATGCATAGAATGCGCCATCTGCAGGTAGGCAAGAAATACCTTTGATGTCATTCAAGCCATTTACCACAAGGTCGTGACGGCGTTTGAATGCTTCAACCATTGGCTCAAGTACGTCTTGTGGGCCATTCAACGCAGCTTCTGCAGCAACTTGTGAAATAGAAGTTGGGTTAGAAGTAGATTGTGATTGGATTTTTTTCATTGCACCAATCAATTTAGCAGGACCCGCTGCATAGCCTATACGCCAGCCAGTCATTGCATAGGCTTTAGACACACCGTTTAATACGATTGTGCGGTCATAAAGGTCTGGTGCAACAGTCGCAATGTTGTAGAACTCATCTTCCCAACGGATTGGCTCATACATATCGTCAGAAGCAATAAATACTTCAGGATATTTACGTAATACTGCAGCCAAAGCTTCTAATTCTGCTTTGGTATAGATCATACCTGTAGGGTTAGATGGGCTGTTCAACACCACTAAACGAGTTTTGTCTGTGATTGCTGCTTCTAATTGTTCAGGTGTGATTTTGAAACGTTGTTCTTCACCACATTTCACAATCACTGGCACGCCTTCAGCAATGATCACCATGTCTGGATAGCTTACCCAGAATGGAGCAGGGATGATGACTTCATCACCTTTGTTTAACAAAGCTAAAGCCAAGTTAAAGAATGATTGTTTACCGCCACAAGACACCAAAATTTGGTTAGCTTGGTAGTCAAGATTATTGTCACGTTTTAATTTTGCGATAATCGCTTTTTTAAGACCTGGCGTACCGTCAACAGCGGTATATTTTGTAAAACCGTTATTAATTGCGGCAATTGCAGCATCTTTGATGTGTTGTGGTGTATCGAAATCCGGCTCACCTGCACCTAAACCAATCACGTTATGACCCGCAGCTTTAAGTTCAGCAGCTTTGTTGGTTACAGCAAGTGTTGGGGACGGTTTGATGGCATTGACACGATCAGAGAGACGTACGTCCACGGCATATTCCTTCTTATAGGGATAAAAAAATAAAAAGCATATTATCTTAGCCTAAATTCGATGGCTACGTCGTTTAAAATTGCATCAAATTAATAAAAAATCACCAAATTAGACCAATTTCTTATAAAAACTGGCTCAAATTGAAAGTGATGTGGAAGTTTCTCGCATCATGCGGCAAAAAACTTTAAAATAAGCCAAATTTTATTAGAGTGATGGTCATGAGTAAGCAGCAGCCTACTTCAAAAAAACCATTGGTGAATCTCCCATTCCCAATGCCGAACAAAGCACAAGATAATGATGAAGCAGTGCATAATTCGGTGCGTCCTAAACCTGAGCAATATGCCGATAAAACGTGGCCACCACCACGTGGAACCCGTCGTTCTATGGGTAAGCGCTAAAAAAAATGCCACATTGTTGTGGCATTTTTTTATGGTCTTAAAATTTTAAATTATCAGATTAACGTACATGTTTACGGGCTTTGTTGGCAGGCTTCGGTGGTGCAATTTCACGTACGCCATGCCAAACATCGCTAAAGTCTTGCTCATTGATATTATACAGCTCCAATAAGGCTAAAATGGCGGCACCAAATAGCATAGGCCCTTCAGAATTGCTCTGGAATTCAAATACCTTACCATTTAAGTTGTGCAAAATATCCTGAATTTCAAAGACCCGATCACGACCATTGCTGTCGGTTGGGTACATTTGTGTATTCAGTATAATTTTGGCTAAGGCTTTTTCATTTTCACTCAAAGCCAAGACTTCAATTAATTCATCGGTGGCAGGGGTGAAAATCACAGAATCACGGTAAATGGTATGTAACAGTTTTTGTGTCAGTCTAGGTAGTGCTTTTTCAACAAAAGGACGAAATGACGCAGGGAAAATCACATTGTGCGCAATGCCTTTAAACATAGGAGCAATTTCTTCAACGGTATAACCTGCAATACCACAGCCAATTGAAGTTAAAAAATACTTCATTTTAGGATGATTTTTGGCATAGGTTTTAAAGTCATCTACATAGTGCTGAATCTGTGAAAGTGGCATTTGTTGTAAATGTTCATTCATGGTAGGAATGGCAAAACTTTGTCCTGCCCAACCGCGTCCCACACCATCTACCGCACCAAAAAATTCTTTGGCAGTTCGTGCTGCCCCACCCGCATGTTGTCCTGCCATGTTACTGCCAAATACGAAAACAGTATCTTCAGGGAGGCTTTTGATAATTGATTCGTCGTGATATTGGTAAGTCATGAGTGTGTGCTTTTATGGTTGTCGTCCTGAAATTTCATGTTGCCTTTGAATAGCCTATGGGTCAAGCCTTAAAGCAGCGCTTAGCGCTAAATTAGTCGTAGCACATCTCAGAGCGGAAACAGCAATTGGAGCTTTGCATGCAGATGCGCAACATCCTGCCTACATATTCGGCTGCCCCGACAGCAGGCAAGTCTGCTAAAATGTCAGGTTCGCATCAAACAAAAGAGCTGCATTTGTGAGTGATAAGCAACCTTTCGATTTAGTCACCAACTATCAACCTGCGGGTGACCAACCACAAGCCATTGAAAAATTGGTTCAAGGGATAGAACAGGGCTATCACGATCAGCTATTACTGGGGGTGACTGGTTCAGGTAAGACCTATACCATGGCCAATGTGATTGCCAGAACACAGCGCCCAACCATTGTGATGGCGCATAACAAAACCTTGGCAGCGCAGTTATATGGCGAATTTAAAGCATTTTTCCCGAACAATGCGGTTGAATATTTTGTCAGTTATTATGACTATTATCAGCCTGAAGCGTATGTGCCATCTTCAGATACTTTTATTGAAAAAGATTCCGCGATTAACGATCACATTGACCAAATGCGACTCTCTGCGACACGTGCATTATTAGAACGTCGTGATGCGATTATTGTGGCGTCTGTTTCTGCTATTTATGGTTTGGGCGATCCGAATGCCTATATGAGTATGTTACTGCATGTGGTGCAGGGAGATCGGGTGAATCGGGATGATTTGATTCGTCGTTTGGTCGAAATGCAATACACGCGCAATGAGCTGGAGTTTTTGCGTGGTACTTACCGTATTCGGGGTGAAATTTTAGATATTTTCCCAGCTGAATCTGATCAGCATGCTATTCGCATAGAATTGTTTGATGATGAAGTTGATTCGATTCGCTGGTTTGATCCACTCACAGGCAAATTGGTACGCAAAGTACCACGGGTGACGATATATCCTAAAAGTCACTATGTAACGCCTAAAGATAATTTGGAACGCGCGATTGGTACCATTAAAGAAGAGTTGAAAGAGCGTTTGGTGTTTTTCCGCGAACACGACAAATTGCTGGAAGCGCAGCGTATAGAACAGCGTACCCGTTATGATTTAGAGATGATGCAACAATTGGGTTATACCAATGGCATTGAAAACTATTCACGACATTTGTCTGGCCGTCCCGCAGGCGAAGCTCCACCAACTTTGTTTGATTATGTACCTGATGATGCTTTGCTAATTATTGATGAGTCACACGTGACTGTGCCGCAAATAGGCGCAATGTATAAAGGTGACCGCTCCCGTAAAGAAAACTTGGTGAATTATGGTTTCCGTTTGCCAAGTGCGTTGGACAACCGTCCCATGAAATTTGAAGAATGGGAGCGCATCGTGCCATCCACAATTTATGTGAGTGCCACACCTGCACAATATGAATTGGAAAAATCACAGCAAATTGTAGAGCAAGTGGTGCGTCCAACAGGGTTGATTGACCCTGAAATAGAAATTCGTCCTGTGCTGACGCAAGTGGATGATGTGCTTTCAGAAATTAATATACGCAAAGAACTGAATGAGCGGGTGTTGGTCACGACTTTAACCAAACGCATGGCTGAAGATTTAACCTCATATTTAAAAGAATACGGTATTCAAGTGGCTTATTTACACTCAGATATTGATACCGTGGAGCGGGTTAAAATTATTCACGAATTGCGTACAGGTGTGCATGATGTACTGGTTGGCATTAACTTGTTGCGTGAAGGTCTGGATATGCCAGAAGTCTCTTTAGTGGCTATTTTAGATGCCGATAAAGAAGGTTTTTTACGCTCGGAACGTTCATTGATTCAAACTATTGGACGTGCAGCACGTAACTTAAAAGGCAAAGCAATTTTATATGCAGACCGCATTACGGACTCTATGCAAAAAGCCATAGATGAAACAGACCGTCGTCGTGCTAGACAGATTGAATTTAATACCTTACACGGTATTACACCTCGCAGTGCCGTGCGTCAGGTCATTAAAGAAATTGATACGGGCGAAGTGCTGAATGATGAACAGGTCGATGAAAAAATCAATGCACAAACCCGTGCTTTGAGTGCCGATGAACAGCATATTTTGGCCGATCCTAAACTGTATGCAAAACACATTGCTAAGCTTGAAAAAGAGATGCTAAAAGCCTCTAAAGAATTGCAATTTGAACAGGCGGCACGTTTAAGAGATGAAATTCTGCGTTTAAAAGCACAAATGCTGCAATCGGGCTAAATCTTCAGCTTTACCTTATTATTGTAAATGCTTTATGCGTCCAACTACGTGCATGTAAATTTGAGTTTCAATATTTACATATCCATACAGTAAATTGAAAAGCTTGCGGTTATTTTGAAGAAGATAAATGAAATTGACTTTAAAATTAGAGCTTAGAGGTATTGTATGACTGCTAAAAAACTCCCGTTTGCAGGTGCACGACTCGCCAAAATTGCCCTAGGTGGAGCGGTACTAATAGGTTTAGGTGCAGCCACTTTGGCCTATTCCAAAACCAATGAGCCGATGAAAACGGTTGAAAAAGTTGAGTTAGATAAGTATTTGGGCGTTTGGTATGAAGTGGCGAGAAAACCTCTCTATTTTCAGAATAAATGTGCTTCCAATGTAACCGCAGCCTATACCTTAAATGAAAATGGCAATGTGCAGGTCGATAACCGTTGTACTGGAAAAGATGGCAAACAAATGCGCGCATTGGGTGAAGCTTTTGTGCAAAATGCGCCTTTTAACAGCAAACTTAAAGTCAGCTTTTTACCTGAAGTTGTACGCTGGTTACCTGTAGGACGCGGTGATTATTGGGTATTAAAACTTGATGAAGATTACCAAACGGTATTGGTAGGTGAGCCACGCCGTAAATATTTATGGGTACTGTCGCGCACCACGCAGCCCGATCAGGCTGTGGTTAAGGAATATCTGAATTATGCTAAATCATTGGGCTATGATTTGGGGGATGTGATTTATACCCAACATACACCAAAGAAAAAGTCAGCTGAAGAATAAAGTGAAATAGAAGAGCTAAGCCATAGCTAAAAGCATGATAACCTGCTCAGTTAAATAGCGAGCTTAATAATTTAAAGATGGATGGACCACGCACAGACTGCGTGGTTTTTTATGTGTGAAAAAAATCTTAGATTTGAACATGTAGTAAAATAATTCTATTAAAAATGTAGAAAAATGATGCACTTCTTTGCAAAATTTTAAGCAGTCAATATGCTGTCATTACAATATCGGTATAATGCACACTTGGGCAGGAGTGGGTAGATGTATAAAGGCGTAGCATTATCGGTTTTGGCATCGGTCACTTTTGGACTGTTGTACTTTTATACCCAACTCTTAAAGCCTTTAGACAGCGAAGAAACGTTTGCGTGGCGTATGTTGGCAACCTTGCCATTCCTGACCGTATTTATGTGGTGGTCGGGAGATTTTAAGCATATTTTCGCTATTTTTTCACGCATTAAACAACAACCACTTTTACTGTTGTGGTTGCTTGCCAGTTCTTTTTTATGCACCACGCAATTATGGCTATTTCTATGGGGACCTATTAACGGGCGAGGTCTACAAGTATCTCTCGGGTATTTCTTATTACCCTTGGTGATGGTCTTGGTCGGTTGCGTGCTCTATAAAGAAAAATTATCAACTTGGCAAATGGCAGCAGTTGCCTTGGCGGTGTTGGGTGTCAGTCACGAAATTTGGCGGATTGGCAGTGTGGCGTGGGAAACCTTATATGTCGCTTTTGCCTATCCTTTATATTTCTTTTTACGTCGTGTCTTTCAAACCGATCACTTGGGTGGTTTTTGGTGGGATTTGCTGCTCGTGATTCCTATTTCGCTGTATTTGGCCTTTGTCTATAGTGACAGTTTGCAAGTCATTGCAAATTTTACCCATTTAATTTGGGCGGTATTGGGACTGGGTTTTTTAAGTGCATTAGGGCTGGGTAGTTATATTTTGGCCAGTCGTTATTTGCCTTTTGTGATTTTTGGCTTATTGAGTTATTTAGAACCTGTGCTGTTGGCTTTTGCCTCAATGTTATTGGGTGAGCGAATAGAAGCAGGGGAATGGCTGACCTATATTCCAATTTGGTTGGCGGTGGCGTTGCTGGTAATGGAAGGTTGTTTGCATTTAAGAAAGCAAAAACAGAATCAGCAAGATTTACAGCAGAAGATAGAGCAGCAATCAGAGCGATAAATATCTTAAAAATCTATTGGCATACTTCTGTAGAAATACAAAGAAGATAGTTTAAAGGTTTGCCGATACATCTTAGTTTGAAAAAATGATCTTTTTTGAATTTAAGGTATAGAAAAAGCAGATGAAGCTTAAATATACCTGCCAAGTTTTTGGCCTGAAAAATTGAACATTGAATGAAAAAAGTAAAATCACAAAAATAATTACAACTATTTTATGAATTTATAGTGAATATATAAGAAAATAGTCGGGTCAATGCCAGCTTTTGATTCAATCTTGACGACAATTCCATTACAATTATCGGGTTTTGAAATTCATGCCTAGATATACAATTAATTAGAGGACGTATCTGTGAGCAAAGAGACTATCATCGCCCTACACGCAGAGCACCAAGGTCGCTGGAAAAACCGTGAAGAAATCGCGGAACGTATGATTGCTTTACTCGGTCAGTTGTACCGTGAAAAAAATATCATGGTTTCAGTATTTGGTCGTTCTTTAGTTAACCGTTCTGTGATCCAAATTTTGAAAGCACACCGTCGTACTCGTATGATGGATGTAGAACTTTCAGTTGTTCACACATTCCCAATTCTTGAAGCTTTAACCAAAGTAGAGAACATTGGTTCAGCAGAAGTTGACTTGGGTAAACTTGCTGTTGAATATAAAGAAAAAGGCGGCGATGTAGATGCATTTGTTGCAGACGCTGTGAAATCTTTAGCAGGTAACCCAACAACAGTAGAAAGCAAAGATGTTGTTCTTTACGGTTTTGGTCGTATCGGTCGTATTCTTGCACGTTTAATCATTGGTCAATCAGGTCTTGGTCGTGGCTTAAACCTTAAAGCTATTGTGGTACGTAAATCATCTGACGGTGATTTAGAAAAACGTGCATCTTTGCTACGTCGTGACTCTATTCACGGTCCGTTTGCAGGCACTATTTCTGTAGATGAAGAAAATGAAGCCATTATCGCAAATGGTAACTTCATCAAAGTGATCTATGCATCTAACCCATCTGAAGTAGATTACACAGCTTACGGCATCAACAATGCTTTAGTCATTGACAACACAGGTAAATGGCGTGATGCAGAAGGTCTTGCTCAACACCTTCAATGCCCAGGTGCTGCACGCGTAATTTTAACTGCACCAGGTAAAGGCGACATGAAGAACGTGGTTTACGGCGTAAACCAAGCTGACATTCTTGATGAAGATACCATTATTTCTGCAGCAAGCTGTACAACGAATGCAATCACACCAACTTTAAAAGTGTTGCATGACAAATACACTGTTGTGAATGGTCACGTTGAAACTGTGCACTCATTTACCAATGACCAAAACTTGATTGATAACTACCACAAGGCAGATCGTCGTGGTCGTGCGGCAACTTTGAACATGGTTATTACTGAAACTGGTGCAGCAAAAGCAGTTGCGAAAGCATTGCCTGCATTGCAAGGTAAATTAACAGGTAACTCTGTACGTGTTCCAACGCCAAACGTATCACTTGCTATCTTGAACTTAACGCTTGAGAAAGAAGTAGATCGTGAAGAAGTGAACGAATATATTCGTCAAATTTCAATTCACTCTAACCTTCAAGGTCAGATTGGTTATACCAACTCGACTGAAGTGGTTTCAAGCGACTTCATTGGTTCACGTACTGCGGGTGTATTTGACGCGCAAGCAACCATTACTTCTGGCAACCGTTTAACTGCTTACGTTTGGTATGACAACGAAGTGGGTTATAGCTGTCAAGTATTACGTATCGCTGAGCAAATGGGCGGCGTAAGTTATCCAAAAATTCCTGCTGAAACAAATGCATAATTTGTAACATCAGAATTTGAAAAAGAGCCTTTTTAAGGCTCTTTTTTTATACATTTTTTCTATGCTTAAAGCGTATGATAGATATTTGAAGTTTTAGCAAAATAAGTTATTCTAAACTTACAAAAATAAAGTCTATGTTTAAAAGTAAGCTTGATTTTTAATTCAACTTTTAAGGTCAATCTACACAAGGATCACGTTATGCAATATGCCAGCAGTCATGTACTCGGACAAGTCCTTGCCAAAGATTGTCCATCTCGTATTTTGTTAGAACACCTTGCCAATAAATGGTCGATGTTGGTGCTGCATTGTTTGAGTGAGGGTTTACATCGCTTTAGTGAATTAAGACAGCGCATTGAAGGGGTGAGTGAAAAAATGTTGGCACAAACCCTGAAAATTTTAGAACAAGATGGTTTGATTTTACGCACTGTCTATCCAACCGTACCACCTAAAGTGGAGTATCAACTTACGTTTGAAGGTTCACAAATTGCAGAAAAAGTTAATCAGTTGATTGATTATTTAGAAAAAAATATCAATCAGACTCTGTCAGAATAATTATCTTTCTTGCTGTCTAAAATCATAACGATCAATCAATAAAATACCTACGGCAAATATTAAAATACTCGCTACACAGCCCATCCAACCCCAGTGCTGCCATGCGTAGACCGCCGTCAGAGAACCAAGTGCTGCACCAGAAAAATAAATGGTCATATATACGGCATTAATACGTGAGCGTGCGGTGGCATCAATTCGATACACCAAGTTCTGATTCAGTACGTGAAATGCAGTGAGGCCAAAATAACTCATCAATACGCCCACTGCATAAGCCACAATATTCTGCTGCGCAAAAAAGAGTGGAATGCAAGAAAACAACATCAAACTGATACAGAGCATAGCGACAAAATTTTCATGTCCTTTGCCTACCGTTTTACCTGACCAGCTCGAAGAAAAAATACCAATCACACCCAACAAGCCAAAAAGCCCGATTTGGAAATCATTAAAATGATAAGGTGGATTGGCCAAGACAAAAGTCATGGAAGTGAAAACCAAAGATAAAATCGCAAAGCCTAAAGCACCTGCGCATGCTCTGCGAATTAAATGTGGCTGGGTGGTGGCCAATTGTATTAGAGAACGATAAATAGCTACCACGGTCAAATTTTTATTGGCAGTTGTAGAAGGTAGCTTTTTCCACATTAGCCCTGCAAACAGTAGGGTGATTATGCCGCTACTGAAATAAACACCTTCCCAAGACCAAAAGGTCGAAACAAAACCAGCAAAGGTACGCGATAAAATAATACCCATCACCAAGCCACTCATCAGTTTGCCTACAATGGCAGCACTGGATTCGGGTGGACTAATGCTTGATGCAAAAGGAATTAAAACCTGTGCGGAAATCGCACCAAATGTGGCACATACCGTAAAAAAATACAGCATGGTTAAATTGCTGCTAAAGGACAGTAAAATTTGTGAGAGTGCTGCAAAGACCATCAAACTCACAATCAATTTTCTTTTATTGAGTAAATCGCCCAAAGGCACAAGTAACATTAATCCTAAACCATAGCCGATTTGTGCAAGTACTACTGCAAAACCTGCTTGGCTGGTGCTGATGCCTAAACTTTTTTCAATTGAATAAATCAGCGGTTGGTTAAAATAAGCAGAGCCTGCACATAAACCACATGCTGTTGCCATCAGTAAAATAAATTGAGGAGATAAAGCAGTTGTTGTGGTTGCAGAGTCAGACATAAATGCAAGTAAAACAAAAAGGGCGGATGCACTATAAGAATTTAACCTAAGAAGGAGAAATAAGAAAAAACGATCACATGATTGTTAAAATAAATCAGTGATTTTGACGTTCCTGATATAAAAAGCCTGAGTTGATACGATTGCATAAATATAATTCGAGAAATTTTCTAAAATATGGCAGAATATACGGCTTTTAAAGTTTTAGAGGATTGGCAAGATGCGCTTTGTTGATGAGGCAGTCATTACCGTAGAGGCTGGCGACGGTGGCAATGGCGTAGCCAGTTTTCGCCGAGAAAAATTCGTACCATTTGGTGGACCAGATGGTGGTGATGGTGGACGTGGCGGCAGTATTTATGTGCAAGCCGACGACAACGCAAGCACCCTTGTAGATTATCGTTATACCCGTAAATTTCGCGCTGAACGTGGTAAAAATGGTTCTGGCGCAAACTGTGCTGGTCGTGGCGGTGAATCTGTTGTATTGACAGTACCAGTGGGAACGACCATTGTAGATACCGACTCTGGCGACATCATTTCAGACTTAGTCGAAAGTGGTCAGAAAGTATTGGTTGCACAAGGTGGAGATGGTGGTTTAGGGAATACGCACTTTAAATCATCGACCAACCGTACCCCGCGTAAATTTACGCATGGTACCAAAGGCGAGTTCCGTGAAATTCGTCTGGAGTTGAAAGTACTTGCGGATGTTGGCTTATTGGGTATGCCAAATGCGGGTAAGTCAACGTTCATTCGTGCTGTTTCTGCGGCAAAACCAAAAGTAGCCGACTATCCATTTACCACCATGGTGCCAAATCTGGGTGTGGTGGATGCAGACCGTCATCGTTCTTTTGTGATGGCCGATATTCCGGGGCTAATTGAAGGTGCGGCTGAAGGTGCAGGTCTTGGTATTCGTTTCTTGAAACACTTGGCACGTACCCGTATTTTGCTACACATTGTTGATGTTCAGCCTATTGATGGCTCTGACCCAGCGTATAATGCCAAAGCCATTATGGAAGAATTGAAAAAATTCTCTCCAACTTTGGCTAAACTGCCAATGGTGTTGGTGTTAAATAAACTGGATCAAATTCCTGAAGATTCACGCGAAGAGTGGTGTAAACACATTCTGGAAGAATTGCAGTGGGACGGCCCTGTATTTAAAACTTCAGGCTTAATGTCTGAAGGTACTCAGCAAGTGGTTTATTACCTGATGGATCAAATTGAGCAACAACGCGAACGTGAAGTTGAAGATCCTGACTATGCTGCAGAAATGAAAGCATTCCGTGATCAGCTAGAAGCTGAAACACGAGAACAAACCATTGCCGCGAAAGAAGCGTATCGTGAGATGCGCCGTCAGCAACGTCTTGCAGGTATGTTGGGCGATGACGACGAAGACGATGATGGTGAAGATGGCGATGTAGAAGTGTACTACGTACGCTAAGCGCTACAAAAAGTGACTGAGGACAAGATGATAGAAGTGGTAGATGGGCAACGTCAGCTCAAGGGTTGTAAACGAATCGTTGTTAAAATCGGATCATCTTTACTCACAGCCAATGGGCAAGGTTTAGATTTAGATGCAATCTCGCATTGGGCGGGACAAATTGCAGATCTACACAATGCAGGACACGAAATTATTTTGGTGTCATCGGGAGCTGTGGCTGAAGGTATGGTGCGAATGAAACTAGAACATCGACCCACTGATCTACCCAGTCTTCAGGCATGTGCTGCCATTGGTCAAATGGGGTTAATTCAGACTTGGTCAAGTGTGTTGGAAAAACACCAAATTCAAACGGCACAAGTACTTTTAACGCATGATGATCTGGCAGATCGTCGTCGTTATTTAAACTCATGTGATGCTTTGCAGAACCTGATTGAATGGCGTGTGATTCCTGTCATTAATGAAAATGACACAGTCTCTACCGATGAAATTCGTTTTGGTGATAACGACACCTTAGCTGCAATGGTAGCAGGGCAAGTGCATGCAGACTTACTGATCATTTTGACTGATCAGCAAGGCATGTTTGACTCTGACCCACGTTCTAACCCAAATGCAAAACTATTCCATACCGTACGTGCTTTGGATGAAAGCTTGTTCGATATGGCAGGTGGTGGCGGTAAGTTTGGGCGTGGCGGTATGCTGACTAAAGTTCGTGCGGCACGTTTAGCGGCTAAATCGGGCTGTCCGACGTTGATTGCCAGTGGTGAAAGTGACAACGTACTTGCGCGTTTAATGGCGGGCGAATTGTTGGGTACTTTATTTATTACCGATAATGACCGTATTGCCGCACATCAACAATGGTTGGCAGCACATTTACAAACAGCAGGACGTTTGGTCATTGATAATGGTGCAGTCAAAGCCATTAAAGAAAATCATCGCAGTTTATTGCCTGTGGGTGTAAAAGCCGTAGAAGGGCATTTTGACCGTGGTGATGTGGTGGAATGTGTAGATACGCAAGGCCATCGTGTGGCAGTTGGACGTGTAAACTTCAGTTCACGCTCTGCAGACTTAGTCAAAGGTTTGGCATCCGACAAAGTGCATCAAGTTTTAGGTGAAGCACGTTCACTGGAGATGATTCACCGCAATCACATGGCAATCTACTAAATTTTGCTCACGTTTTAAGCTTTGAATTAAGTTTAAATTATAAAAAATCCCGCTTGGTTCGCCGTGCGGGATTTTTTATATGCTCAGATGATTCAAGTGAATGAATCTTGAAGAGCTGTTTTAGGTAAATTCAGATTTTTATTTAAACTGAATCGTTCCATTTGCATTAACGGTAATTTTAGATTCACCCGCCGCCATATCTTGATCAGCTACTGCCGATTCCGCGACTGCAAATTTAGCCATACTCGCGCGCATAACAGGCTGCGGGAAATAAGAATTGGTATTCAGGTTTAAATTTACTAAGTTATAGCCCGATTTATTCCAAGCCTGACTCAGCATTTGCGCACGTTGCTGGAAGTTTTTAGAAGCTTCGACCATCAACTCATTTTCAACTTTTTTACGCTGCGCATCCGACACGCTAAAATTAATTGATTGGGTTTGGAAGTTTTGTTGTAGCTCACTCACCAATTGGCTTGCGGCTTTAAAGTCGGTGCTTTGCACGCGCACTTCGGCACGACCACGCCATTCTTTTAACTTACGGCTGTCATTGTCGTAAATTGGATAAGTGGTTTGTGAACCTGTTTCTACCTTCACTTGTGGATATTTACGTGCAGTTGCAATAGCTTGGCTCATTAACTGATTGATTTGCGAAGCCAACTCTGCAGGTTGTTTGTGACTTTTTTCAATGTACAGTACTGCATGCATTTGATCATTTGAAACTTCGCGTGAAGCTTCAGCTTGTACATTGACGATATTGTAATTCAGTGATTCATTTTGCTGAGCAAATACCGTACTGGCAGCACCAGCAGCCAAGAGCGTAGCAGCGAGAGAAAGTAAACGCATATTCTGACCTATTGTTCAAATTATCGGAAATTTTGGAGATGATTTGTCTGCTTTAAATAGTAACTTTGCTTTGTGAGGATTTTTAGTCGAAATTGTGGTGGCTTTGTAAAATTTCACTATAAAATTGCAGTAAATTCAGATTTATAAAATTCAATAAAAATAATGATCTATACTATTTTGAAAATAAATGCTGCACAGCTTGAGAGATTGCTCAAAAGAAAGTATAAAGGAATAGGAAAGAGTTAAATTTTCTTTCCTTTGTCACAATGTAAGATGATAATTCAATCGAATCATCTGCAAGATATGTTTTTTCGATGAAATTAGGCAATATTTGGGTTAAACCTGTTTATTTTCTAGAAAAATTAGGTATTATCCCGCTTCCTAGTCTTGAAGAACAAAACTCTATCTCGCTAGATCAAAAAAGCACCGAGTCAAAGGACCGCAAGTCACCAGACTTATTTCTTTCAACCCATATCAGAGATGGTAATTCGATATGAGCGTTACTTCTGTAAACCCTGCCAACCATTCCACAAACGAATACTACTTGACTCGCCAAAGTCAGATGGAATCGAATGTGCGTAGTTATCCTCGTAAATTACCGTTAGCGATAGCGAAAGCACTGGGTTGTTGGGTTACCGATGTTGAAGGTACTGAGTACCTAGATTGTTTGGCTGGGGCAGGGACCTTGGCATTGGGCCATAACCATCCTGCGGTGGTTCAAAGCATCCAAGACACTTTAGCGAGTGGTTTGCCATTACACACCCTAGATTTAACGACACCTTTGAAAGATGCTTTTACTGAAGCGTTGCTTTCACACATGCCTGGCGGTCAAGAAGAGTACTGCTTACAGTTCTGTGGTCCTACGGGTGCAGATGGCACTGAAGCTGCAATTAAACTGGCAAAAACCTACACAGGTCGTAGTTCAGTGATTAGCTTCTCAGGTGGCTATCATGGTATGACACATGGCTCATTGGCCATGACAGGTAACTTGTCTGCGAAAAACGCAGTCAATGGTTTAATGCCTGGCGTTCAATTTATGCCATATCCGCATGAATACCGTTGCCCACTTGGCATTGGTGGCGAAGCGGGTGTAGATGCATTAACGTATTATTTTGAAAACTTTATTGAAGATGTGGAAAGCGGTGTCACTAAGCCTGCAGCTGTAATTCTTGAAGCAATTCAAGGTGAAGGCGGTGTTGTGACTGCACCAGTAAAATGGTTGAAGAAAATCCGTGAAGTGACTGAAAAGCACAACATCGTTTTAATTTTAGACGAAGTACAAGCGGGCTTTGCACGTTCAGGCAAAATGTTTGCATTTGAACATGCAGGTATTGAGCCAGATGTGATTGTGATGTCTAAAGCTGTTGGTGGTGGTTTACCATTAGCTGTACTTGCTATTAAACGTAAGTTTGACGCATGGCAGCCAGCAGGTCACACAGGTACTTTCCGTGGTAACCAATTGGCAATGGGTACAGGTCTTGTTGTACTTAAAACCATTAAAGAACAAAACTTGGCACAAAACGCACAAGAGCGTGGTGAGTTCCTTCAAGCTGAATTGAAAAAATTAGCGGTTGAATTCCCATGTATTGGTAATGTTCGTGGTCGCGGTTTAATGATTGGTATTGAAATTGTAGATGAACGCCAAGAAAAAGACCGTTTAGGTGCTTATCCAGCAGATTCTCAATTGGCTGCTGCTGTTCAGGCCGCATGTTTTGACAACAAACTATTGCTTGAAAAAGGTGGTCGCGGTGGTACGGTAATTCGTTTACTTTGCCCACTAATCATTACTCAAGAAGAGTGTGTAGAAGTTATCGCTCGCTTCAAGAAAGCAATTGCTGAAGCGTTAGTCGCAGTTCGAGGCGCATAAGTTTATGGTAGATTTTGCAGAACATCGTAAAGCGTTACTCTGCAATGATGCTCAATCCATTGCTGACTACAGTGCAGCAATGGAACAAGCGACTCAAGCAGTCGCGGCATGGTTGCAAAATGACAAAATGTACACAGGCGGCAGCATTAAAGAATTGCGTGAAGCGATTGCTTTCCAGCCGTCTAAACAGGGTTTAGGTGTACAAAAGTCATTGGAACGCATGGTAGAGCTTTTCTTAAACAAAAGTTTAAAAGTTCATCATCCACATTCTTTGGCACATTTGCATTGCCCAACCATGGTGGCAAGCCAAATTGCAGAAGTGTTAATTAATGCAACCAACCAATCTATGGATTCATGGGATCAAAGCCCTGCAGGTTCATTGATGGAAGTACAGCTAATTGACTGGTTACGTCAAAAAGTTGGCTATGGCGCAGGTCAGGCAGGTGTGTTCACATCAGGTGGTACACAGTCCAACCTAATGGGTGTGTTGTTGGCACGTGACGCTTGTATTGCGAAAAACTGGAAAGATGAAAACGGTAATCCGTGGTCTGTTCAGCGTGATGGTGTACCAAGCGATGCAATGCGCAACGTAAAAGTCATTTGTTCTGAAAATGCACACTTCTCTGTGCAAAAGAACATGGCGATGATGGGTATGGGCTTCCAGTCGGTTGTTACTGTACCTGTGAATGAAAATGCACAAATGGATGTGGTTGCACTTGAGCAAACCATGGCACATTTAAAAGCAGAAGGTAAGATTGTTGCCTGTGTGGTTGCAACTGCGGGTACAACCGATGCTGGTGCGATTGATCCACTTAGAAAGATTCGTGACATCACCAATCAATATGGCGCATGGATGCACATTGACGCGGCTTGGGGTGGGGCATTAATTCTTTCTAACAGTCATCGTGACATGCTTGATGGTATTGAGTTGTCAGATTCTGTAACACTTGATTTCCATAAGCATTATTTCCAAACAATTTCGTGCGGTGCGTTCTTGCTGAAAGATGAAGCGAACTATCGTTTCATGCACTATGAAGCAGAATATTTGAACTCTGCGTATGATGAAGAACACGGTGTACCAAACCTTGTGTCTAAGTCACTACAAACGACACGTCGTTTTGATGCATTGAAACTTTGGATGACTATTGAAGCCTTAGGTGAAGAGCTCTACGGTTCAATGATTGACCATGGTGTGACCTTAACTCGTGATGTTGCTGACTATATTAAAGCAACGGCAGGTTTAGAGTTATTGGTTGAGCCTCAGTTTGCTTCTGTATTGTTCCGTGTTGTGCCTGAAGGTTATCCTGCAGAGTTATTAGATAGCCTGAACCAAAACGTGGCAGATGAATTATTTGCGCGTGGTGAAGCTAATATTGGTGTAACCAAAGTAGGCAATGTCCAATCATTGAAAATGACGACGTTAAGCCCTGTTGCAACATTAGACAACGTGAAGAACTTACTTAGTTTGGTCTTAACTGAAGCAGAACGTATTAAAGATGCAATTGCTGCAGGTACATATACACCAGCAATTGACTAATGGCTGAATTACAGCAATTTTGATCAAATACAGCAAAAGAAGTCACTACGGTGGCTTTTTTTGTGCCTATTGTTTAGCGAGCGTAGAACGGGGCTAAAAATGTTTTGTTAATTTGAGTGTAATAAAAGAGTTCATCGTAGATTCTTCAATGGTTTTAGGCGTATTTGTCATAGAAAATAATTAGAATTGATGAATAAAACAGCAAATATTTCAGAAAAATTCATGAAAAAAGATGACATTGGCATGAATTATTACATTTTAAAAATAAATTTAAGAAAAAAATGAGCACAATAATATTTTATTACATATTGATTTTTAAGGAAATTAAAATAAATCAATGCAGAAAAGGCAAATATAACCAAAGCGTAACAAAGTTGTAACATGGCTGTCATATTATAAAACCACAATGCAGTTATCGAAATAAGTACAAAACTTAATAACAAGTGACGTACTCCGAACTTGCATACATTGAGAGAGAACAGAATGCGCTTTACAAACATCGCCATTGCTTTAGCCGTATCTGCAGCAGCTGTAACAACAACTGCAAACGCAGCTCGTGACACCATCCAAATCGCGGGTTCTTCAACCGTTCTACCATACGCAAGTATTGTAGCAGAAGAATTTGGTAATACTTTCCCACAATTCAAAACTCCAGTTGTTGGTTCAGGCGGTTCTTCAGGTGGTTTGAAGCAGTTCTGTAACGGTGTAGGTGATAACACAATCGACATCGCGAACTCTTCTCGTAAAATTAAAGATTCAGAATTAGCAGCTTGTAAAAAAGCTGGTGTTAACCAAGTTTTAGAAATTAAAATTGGTTACGACGGTATCGTATTTGCATCAAATGCAAACAAAGCAGCTTATAAATTAAAACCTTACCACGTGTTTGCAGCAATTGCAGCTGAATTACCATCTAAAGGTAAAATGGTTGCTAACCCATATACTCGTTGGAACCAAATTGACAAAACACTTCCAAATGAGCCTATCACTTTAGTTATTCCAGCATCTAACCACGGTACACGTGAAGTGTTCCAAGAAAAAATGGTTGATGCAGGCTGTGAAGCTTACTCAGCAATTAAAGCTTTAGACAAAGATGCGAAGAAAAAAGCATGTACATCTTTCCGTAAAGATGGTCGTGTAATTGAAATTGCGGGTGACTACACAGAAACATTGGCTCGCTTGAAAACTTCTCCAAGCGCAGTAGGTGTATTTGGTTTAGGCTTCTATGACCAAAACCGTGACCGTTTACGTGTTGCAACTGTAAACAACGTAGCACCGTCTGAAAACACAATCTTAAATGGTTCTTACCCTGTATCACGTCCATTGTTCTTCTACGTGAAAGGTGAGCATCTTAAATCAATCAAAGGCTTACCAGAGTTTACTGAATACTTCTTGAGCAAAAAAGTATCTGGTAAAGGTTCTAAGTTAGACAAAGCAGGCTTAATTTCTATGTCTGACAAAGAGCGTGCACAAGTTCTTGCTAACTTCAAAGCTGGTAAAGCGGTTAAGTAATTTGAGTTAAAACAGCTGATGGCAGGGATGACCTGCCATCGGCTTTTTGCTAAGAAATGTTTTTTCAAAAACGAAATTGAAAAAACAGTGGAGAATACATGAATCTGCTACTCATAGGTGTGTTATTGGCCATTATCGCCATAGCCTATCAAATCGGGTTAAGCAAGAGCCGTAACCTAGCAGGTAAGGGAAATAACTCTGCAATGTTACATTCACGCCCAGGATATTATGGTGCGTTGGTAGCATTATGGTGTGGTATCCCTGCTTTTTTAATTTTGATTGTTTGGAACTTGGTTGAACCAAGTATTCTTGAGCAAGTGGTGTTAAATAATGTGCCTGCGCACATTGCTGCTGGTCTAGATCCTGCAAGTACCAGTGTTTTGGTTGATCGTGTACAAGCGATTGCTTCTGGTTTTGGTGTAAGTGATACACCAGCTGCTTATGAAATTGCAGCAGCAGAGCAATTGTCTAAAGTAGCAACGATTGGTTCATACGCTAAACTTGCGGTTGTTATTTGTGCGGCTTTATTTGGTCTGGTGTGGGCAAAGAAACGTGTTTCACAACAATTCCGCGCACGTAACCAAGTTGAAAAAATCATCAACATTTCTTTGGCATTATGTTCTGGTGTCGCGATTCTGACTACAGTCGGTATTGTGATGTCTATGTTCAGTGAAGCAATGCGATTCTTTAGTTTCGTTAGCCCACTGGATTTCTTCTTTGGTACTGTCTGGAACCCAGGTTTTAGTACATCGGGTAGTGCAGACGGCAGTTATGGTTTATTGCCATTGCTGTGGGGTACCTTAATGGTCAGTGGTATTGCCTTACTTGTTGCAGTACCAATTGGCTTAATGATTGCAATTTATCTAGCAGAATATGCATCTCCTAAATTCCGTGCTTGGGCAAAACCAACCATTGAAGTTTTAGCGGGTATTCCAACGATTGTATATGGTGTATTTGCCATGATGATCATTGGTCCGTTCTTAAAAACTGCAGGTGCCTTAATTGGACTCGATATTAATGCCACTAGTGCATTAACTGCAGGTCTGGTCATGGGTATTATGATCATTCCATTTGTATCTTCATTGTCTGATGACATTATTACGCAAGTGCCGCGTGCGCTACGTGATGGTTCTTTAGGCTTGGGTGCAACCAAATCTGAAACCATTCGCCGTGTGGTTATGCCAGCTGCATTACCAGGGGTGATTGGTGCGTTCTTACTTGCTGCGTCACGTGCGATTGGTGAAACCATGATTGTGGTGTTAGCTGCAGGTAATAGTCCTTTACTACACGCAAACCCATTAGAGGCGGTATCTACGGTTACGATTACGATTGTCAACCAATTAACAGGTGATACAGATTTCGCAAGTCCGCAAGCATTGGTTGCTTTCGCACTTGGCTTGACCCTGTTCGTGATTACCTTAGGTTTGAACATTGTTGCACTATACATCGTGCGTAAATATCGTGAGCAATACGACTAATGAGTACTTCAAATACATCGTCTTTGGATCAGTTAGATCCACAAGCTGCTGCCGAATTACGTGAACAACGTAAAAAGACTATCGCCAGTTCATTGGGTAAGCGCCATCGTAAGGAAAAAACTTTCCGTATTATGGGGCTGTCGGCAGTTATCGCAGGTTTATTCTTTGTCGTGTTGCTTTTTGGCAGTATTTTGGCCAAAGGCTTGCCAGCATTTTGGCAAAGCAGCATGAGCCTTCCAATTTATTTCGATCCAGCAGTTGTGAATGTAGGTCCAAAACCGAAAGCAATTGCAGGTGAGTCACCAGCCCAATACGAAGAACGTATGATTGCGTGGCAAACTGAAATGGGCATGGTCGATTGGGATGCCCTCATTGTGAACGGCATTATTGCTAAAGATAAAGCGCTAGAAGCACAGCGTGATGATCTTGGCTATTTATATACCAGTTCTGAAGCGTACCGTGTACGTGACATGGTGTTGGCTGATCCATCACTGATTGGTCAAACCAAAGATGTTAAAGTACTTGCAGATGCTAACGTAGATGTATGGTTAGAAGGTAATATTGACCGTAGCCTGCCAGATGAGCAGCAACAGTTAAGCCCTGAAGTACGTCAATTGGCAGACAAGTTAGAGTCACAAGGCATTATTGAAAGTACATTCAATACCAACATTTTTGTTAGCCCAGACTCACGTAGTTCTCCTGCAACATCTGGTTTGGCGGGTGCATTCATGGGTTCTTTATTCATGATGCTAATTGTGATCTTTATTTCGATTCCAATTGGTGTGGCATCGGCAATTTACTTAGAAGAATTTGCGCCAAAAAATGCCATTACTGATATTATTGAAGTGAACATTAACAACTTGGCTGCTGTACCTTCTATTGTGTTCGGTTTGTTAGGTGCTGCCATCTTTATTGGTTGGATGCACTTACCATTGTCTGCACCGTTGGTGGGTGGTTTAGTGTTAAGTTTAATGACTTTACCAACCGTAATTATTACCACACGTGCATCGTTAAAAGCAGTGCCACCGTCTATTCGTCAGGCAGCTTTAGGTTTGGGCGCATCGCGTTTACAAACTGTGTTCCACCATGTACTCCCACTTGCATTGCCGGGTATTTTAACGGGTGCAATTATTGGTGTCGCACAAGCTTTAGGTGAAACTGCACCATTGTTATTAATTGGTATGAGTGCCTTTGTTGCCAGTGTACCAGCAACTCCATTTGATCAATCTACTGCGTTACCTGTGCAAATTTTCTTATGGCAGGGTAATGAAATGCGTAACTTCTTTGAAGGACGTACCGCTGCAGCCATTATCGTATTGCTTGCGTTAATGATTGGCTTGAACAGCCTTGCAATCTGGTTACGTAAGAAGTTTGAAGTACGCTGGTAATTGAGGGCAGAATATGAATACTGTAGCAAGCACAGAAAAACCAAATTCCTTAGAACAGGATAAACAAGTGAATCCACAGCAAAGCCAATTTACATCTCCAGATGTAGAACAGAAGCAATCATCAACTTCGTTTGTTTCACAGTTTGATACACAAGCGTCTAGCAAAAAAGAAGCTAAGTCTTCAAATGTGAAATTAAGTACCAATGATGTGCATGTGTACTATGGTGAATCTGAAGCAATCAAAGGTATTGATTTAAATATCTATGAAAATGAAGTGATTGCATTTATTGGTCCATCTGGTTGCGGTAAATCTACTTTCTTGCGTACTTTAAACCGTATGAACGACACCATTGATAGCTGTCGTGTAACGGGTAAAGTGATGTTGGATAACCAAGACATTTATGATCCTAACCTTGACGTCGTATTATTACGTGCGCAAGTTGGTATGGTGTTCCAAAAGCCAAACCCATTTCCAAAATCAATTTTTGAAAACGTAGCCTATGGCCCTAAACTGCATGGTTTAGCGCGCGATAAATACGATTTGGAAGAAATTGTAGAAAACAGTTTGCGTAAAGCTGGTTTGTGGGATGAAGTGAAAGACCGTTTGAATCAACCAGGTACTGGTTTGTCGGGTGGTCAGCAACAACGTCTTTGTATCGCACGTACCATTGCGGTAAGTCCAGAAGTAATTTTAATGGATGAACCATGTTCGGCACTTGACCCAATTGCAACGGCAAAAGTAGAAGAATTAATTTCTGAACTTTCTACTCAATATACAATTGCAATTGTAACGCACTCTATGCAACAGGCAGCACGTGTATCTGACCGTACTGCATACTTCCATTTGGGTGATTTGATTGAAGTGAATGCAACTGAAAAAGTATTTACTCAGCCAGACCATCAATTAACAGAAGCGTATATTACAGGTCGTTTTGGTTAATTTTCAAAATCTGTATAAAAGGACCGCAAATCAAACCGATTTGCGGTTTTTTTATGACGAATGTTTAGTACCTAGCATGATTTTGCTTTTGCACAAATTAAACGGTAATGAGATTTAAAATCGATTAAATTAAGCAAATCAACAAGGTGATATTGAATTTTTAAGTTCAGCCCTCATCTTAAGCTAAGCACAAATAAAATTGAGAATTGCGGATCTATGTTATTTCATTTACCTAAATTACCTGCCGAAATTCGTATTAGCCATTTAAATGCACGAATTAACGAACAACGAAAAAAAATTGCGCAAACTACGGCATCTAAACTTGAGTTATTGCAACTTAGCCAACAAATGGCACGTGAAGCACGAGCCCGTAAAAAGAACAATCAAAAAATTTATGTACTTGACTTTAAAGGCGATACAGCCGCATCAGCAGTAGAGCAATTACGTGAAGAAATCACTTTGGTTTTGGCAACAGCAAAAGCAGGTCGTGACCGTGTGGTGGTGCGCCTAGAAAGCCCTGGTGGCATGGTACATGGCTATGGACTTGCTGCTGCTCAATTGGTGCGTTTACGTGATGCAGGATTTCATTTAACCATTTGTGTCGATAAAGTTGCGGCAAGTGGTGGCTATATGATGGCATGCATTGGTTCAGAAATTGTGTCAGCGCCATTTGCCATTTTGGGTTCTATTGGGGTAGTGGCACAAGTACCGAACTTTAATCGCTTGCTGAAAGAAAAAAATATAGATTTTGAGATGTACACCGCAGGTGAATATAAACGCACCGTGACCATGTTTGGTGAAAATACCGCAGAAGGCAAAGCAAAATTTGAACAAGAGTTGCAGCAAACCCATATTCTGTTTAAGCACTTTGTTGAAAAGTACCGCCCACAACTGAATGTTGAAAAAGTCGCAACAGGTGAGCATTGGTATGGTCATGATGCTTTAGATTTAAATTTGGTGGATAAACTACAAACTTCAGATGAGTACTTACTGAGCTTATTGCCACAGCATGATATTTATGTAATTCAAACTCGTAAAAAACCAACATTGGGTGAAAAACTGGGTTTACAAGCAGCACAAATGGCAGACAGTCTGATTCCAGCTGTAATGAATAAACTGGTGGATAGCCTAAGCAAAGCCAATAGTAGTTTGCTGCAAATACGTGATCCGAAACTTTAATTTATTCCTCTACAAATGATAGGGAAAGCTCACTTCTGTGGGCTTTTTTTTATTTTTTCAAATCAAATCATTATGATATAAGGCTAGTAGTTTGATTTAGCCTGGACGCATATGCTTACGTTTATTTTGTTACTGGGATTCTTAAGCATCGTGTTTATTCCGATGTTCGCAATGCTCTATGCTGAAAACAAACTCATTAACCATGATGCAAAGAAAGTTTTATTTTGGCTGAGCTTTCTACCCAGTGTCTGCATTTTTCTATTGTATTGTGTTTTAAAGCCAAATGATCCACCTGTGATTGCATCTCAACATTGTGGCGTAGTGCAGTTTTATCAGTTACATAAGGTTCGTGGTGGTGAAGCATTTGAGCGTGTCAGTATTCGATTTGAGGGTGCTAAATACAATCGGTGTCAACGGCATTTGTTGTTTGGCCAGCACTTAGAGAAAGTGCCGAAAGGGTACAAGGTCTGCTTTGAGTACTTGGACAAGTTTAAATACCCACATTTGTCAGAATCTAAGCTGATGAAATGGATTGAACCCACCGAAATACAGACCAGTATTGAAGCGAATCAGATAAAATAAAGTATATTTTATGATTAGAGCAGAAATATGGCTGTCGCTGAAGCATATCTTGCAACGCAAAATTGTTATTTTAATTATGAATTTGACGAATTGAACTTGGGTGATTTTCCTGAAGAATTATTTATTTCACTGCGTGGCATGATGTATCTCCACGAAATTCAATATCCAAATATCACCTATTACATCTACTTTAG
The DNA here is from genome assembly GCF_012371315.1 of Acinetobacter sp. A1. Lineage (NCBI taxonomy): Bacteria > Pseudomonadati > Pseudomonadota > Gammaproteobacteria > Moraxellales > Moraxellaceae > Acinetobacter > Acinetobacter sp. A1. The sequence goes on along the minus strand of NZ_JAAZQY010000002.1, from coordinate 13,991 downwards.
CGATATTTTAACGGGTGCTGAATTAGAAAAAATGCAGACAGATTTTGCAAGGTATTGTCCTGAGGAATAAATTAAAACTTCTCCTCAATGGAGAGGGAATAAAAAAGCGAAGCCGAAGCTTCGCATTTTTATATTCGGGTTATTGCTTTACAAATTAGATTTTAGAAATAAGATCAGCAACTTGTTTAGCTTGTTCAGTAGCATTACCTGTATAAGTTGCAGGAGTCATTTCCGCTAAACGTGCACGGTCTGCTGCAGGAACGCCTTCTAACTCGTTACCATTTACAAAATCGACCATCATGTCACGTGTCATGGCTTGACCACGAGTCAGGGCTTTTAGTTTTTCGTATGGTTTTTCGATGTTATAACGACGCATAACGGTTTGAATTGGTTCAGCCAATACCTCTTGTGCATTGTCTAAATCTTCAAGAATACGCTGTGCATTCAATTCAAGTTTACCAATACCTTTAGAGCAGGCTTCAAAGGCGATCAAGCTTTGAGCAAAACCAACACCCATGTTACGTAGAACAGTCGAGTCGGTTAAGTCACGCTGCCAGCGAGAAATTGGTAATTTTTCGCCCAAGTGTGCCAAGACTGCGTTAGCAATACCTAAGTTACCTTCAGAGTTTTCAAAGTCAATTGGGTTAACTTTGTGTGGCATCGTTGAAGAACCAACTTCGCCTTCTTTAAGTTTTTGCTTGAAGAAACCAAGTGAGATATAACCCCAAACGTCACGGTTGAAGTCGATCAGAATAGTGTTGAAACGACGTAATGCATCAAACAATTCTGCCATGTAGTCGTGTGGCTCGATTTGTGTGGTGTATGGGTTAAATGTTAAGCCTAAAGATTCTACAAATGCTTGAGAATGTGCAGGCCAGTTGATTTCTGGGTAAGCAGAAAGGTGAGCGTTGTAGTTACCTACGGCACCATTGATTTTGCCCAAAAGCTCAACTTGTTTGAACTGTTTGATTTGACGAGCAAGACGATACGCCACGTTCGCCATTTCTTTACCCAAAGTAGTTGGGCTTGCAGTTTGACCGTGAGTACGTGACAACATTGGTTGATCAGCATGTTTTTCTGCCAATGAAACAATTGAGTCAATGATTTGCTGCATAGCTTCAATCAATACTTCACGGCCATTTTTGAGCATTAACGCATGTGACAAGTTGTTAATGTCTTCTGAAGTACAAGCAAAGTGAATAAATTCCCCCGCATTTTTCAACTCATCAATGTTGGCAATTTTTTCTTTTAAGAAGTATTCAACCGCTTTTACGTCGTGGTTGGTGGTGCGTTCAATTTCTTTAATGCGGTTGGCATCATCTTCAGAGAAGTTTGCAACAATTGCATCTAATGCCGCATTGGTTGCAGCACTGAACGCAGGTACTTCAGTAATTTCTGGACGATTGGCAAGCGCTTGTAACCAACGCACTTCAACAGTCACACGAGCATGGATTAAACCAAACTCAGAGAGGAAAGGGCGGAGTGCATCACATTTGCTTGCATAGCGCCCATCTAATGGAGAAAGTGCGGTTAAAGCGTTCATATCGATTCCTTAAACTTTGGAATTAAACCTAAAACAAAAGCGTGTTCAGCATGGTTTAAACCACCTGATACTGTAAACGCGCCAGATCTTGAATATCACGTAATAATTTACGTTTGCTAAATATCATGCCCCATGAGCTGCCACCAAGTTGACGCCACAGGTGTGCCATTTGTAAGCCTGTAAAAAGCGAAGCACGAATTCGATTGGTATGTGCAGAATCTTTAAATGCCTCTGCATTGCCACGTACCATAATGCGCGGGTTAATTTGTCCTGCTGTGTCTACATAGGTTTGCGCTAAATTGGCAATAATACTGGGATGCAAATAGTTATTATCAAAAAATGAGAGTTGTTTTAAAATTTTTTGCTGTGATTGTTCAATGATTTCAACGTATTTAGGGTTGCTATAGACTTTCTTTTCCAATTGCAGCAATGCCATAGCATAAGACATGGGCAATTTGGCATTCGATAACTTAGGTAAACGCGATTTTGGCGCAGTATTGAATGGTTGGTTGATACTGCTTTCCAGTGTTTTTAAACCCAGCGAAATATCGGCCAAATGATTAAAAAAATCCAGTGTTTGTGAGCTTTTGTTATGACTTGGACGGATGTTTAAACTGGCTTTAATCAATTGCTCAAAATAAAAGTTACCGCTATCGCCAATACTTTGTCTGCCTGTTAGTGCGGTCATGTGCGTAAGCTGAGTGGCTTGGAACACACCCGCTAACGCCAAAGCACGATTTTGGCGAACATTCAGAGTTGGAGACTGTTGAAACGGTAACTCTGTCATCCGGAACAATCCTTAAATAAAATCTGGTTTTGGTGCGTTGGTATGATGAATGACGCCACCACCTAAACACACTTCGCCCGAGTAGAATACGACACTTTGACCAGGAGTTACGGCACGCTGTGGTTCATCAAACTCGACACGTACGCCACCAGGTAAATCAGCATCATTGAAGATCACGCAATCTTGATCATCCTGACGGTAACGGGTACGGCAAGTACAACGGAAACCTGTTGCAGGTATTTGCTGTTCACCAGCAACCCAATCCACAGCTTCGCTCCATAAAATGGTGCTTTGCATAAGTGGATGTTCATGGCCTTGACCAATCACCAAGCGATTATTTTCAATATCTTTGTGCAGCACAAACCACGCGCCTTCAGCAACACCTTTTAAGCCGCCAATGCCAATCCCGCCACGCTGACCGAGCGTATAGTACATTAAGCCGTGATGTTCACCAACCTCTTTGCCGTTGTCTAAAATAATTTTTCCAGCTTGTGCAGGTAAATATTGTTTTAAGAAATCATTAAAGCGGCGTTCACCAATAAAACAAATACCAGTCGAGTCTTTTTTCTTGGCGGTGACTAAATCTAGTTCTTCGGCAATTTTTCGGACTTGTGGTTTTTCAATTTCACCTACTGGGAATAAGGTTTTGTTAATTTCACGACCATGTACCGCATGCAAAAAATAAGTCTGATCTTTATTTTTATCTAAACCACGTAATAGTGGGGCGTAGGCTTCGCCTTTAGAGTTGTACTGCGTTTCACCACGACGAGCGTAGTGACCAGTGGCAATAAAATCTGCACCCAAATTCATGGCGTGATCTAAAAAGGCACGGAATTTAATTTCTTTATTGCATAGGATATCTGGGTTTGGTGTACGTCCTGCAGCATATTCGGCAAGAAAATGCTCAAAGACACGATCCCAATATTCCATAGCAAAGTTAGCGGTGTGTAACTTAATGCCTAGTTTGTCGCACACTGCTTGGGCATCGGCAAGGTCTTCCATTGCCGTGCAATATTCGGTGCCGTCATCTTCTTCCCAGTTTTTCATGAAAAGACCTTCAACCTGATAACCTTGTTGAAGTAGAAGTGCAGCAGAAACAGATGAATCTACACCACCTGACATACCGACGATGACACGTTGTTGCATAGGATTAGGCATCCAAACTTGAAATTAGGGGAGAATTTTGGTGCTCGTAAATGAGCGATAAAGGATAAGACTGACCACTGAGCGCATCTTGAACCGCTTTCATTACCAGTGGACTACGGGCACGTGCAGATTCAGCCAGTTCGTCTGCAGACATCCACACAGTACCGATAATATCTGGATCGAGCTGAGTTTGCGCATCATGTTGCAGCGATTCGGCTAAAAAGCAGAAACGGTAATAGGTACGGTCAGGAAACATGGGCGGGGTATAGCTATAAATACCCAATAAGGCATTAATTTTGACCTGATGCCCAGTTTCCTCCATGGTTTCACGCACTGCAGCTTCAATTAAGCTTTCACCCGCTTCAACATGCCCTGCAGGCTGATTAAACACGCTATGTGTCACACCCTCTGTATGTTCTTCAACAAACAGGAATTTTCCGTTTTTTTCGATAACGGTGGCGACAGTAACGTGAGCAGTCCAAGCGGTCATTGAAAAGCACCATGGGGTAAAACGCATATTCTACAAAATTTAGGGGGATGTGGCTATGTTGAAAGGGGATTTCTTTAAGATGTTATTGCACCTGCATGCTCGGAGATAAATCAACAAAAATATAATTAATATCTCACCAAGAATAGCTTGGACGTTATAAATTTATTCTGATTTTCTACAGTCATTTTCAATCAATGTATCACCATAAGTAGTATTTAGTTGATGTTGCCAGTGTTTAACATAAGCATTAATCCAGAGGTAGCTTTCATGTTTGTCAATTTGGGTTGGTAAATATGGCCTATGCTTTTGCAGAAAAATCCCCATCCAGCAGATTTGATTGATTTGGGCAATATTTAGATCTGTATCAAAATGATAAGCATTGCCAATGGTTTGCTCATAGCCCCGTATTACAGCAACTTTTTCAAGTGTTGAAAGTAATAACTGCTGCGTTAAGGGAGATGGTCCGGATGAGGAGGCGACTTGGTACACTTTGGTATCAGATAACAATGTACCTACAATTCCACGATTGGCATTTTTGAGTGCTGCACTATTTTTGTCTGTCTGAGAGGTGAGTGAACAGCTAGTTAAAAATATGCAACATAATACACTAAGGGGTATTATTAATTTTTTTATATATAACATTGTCTGGATCGCCTAAATATATACCTTGAGATTTTAATATTTGAATCATGTGTGGGTTAAAATTCTGTTTAAAAACATCAATAAACATATTTCTATTAATTGTAATCGGCCCTCTGTTATTTTGGATTAAAAATATATCTCTAGTTGCATCAATCACATTAATTTTATCAATCTGATTTTGCAGGTTTTTAGCTTTCATTAAAGCTGACTGCAATTGATCGTGAGTTTTTAAATGAGGAATATCTTTTACTTCATCAATGGTAAAAGTCATAAGAAAACGTGCTTTAAATACAGCCTTTTGAAATTCAGCTACAATTTTAGGGGCTTCTCGCATCACATTTTTCATTAGATACTTGTGAAATTTTATATACATTTGAGTGTGAAATGCTGGATCAGATAAATATCCTTCGGGAAAATTATTGGTATCCCATTCCATTCCAAATCTGATAGCTGTAAGTAATTCTATTTTATTTGTGATGCTCGCCCATTGATCTAAATTCATCATAAAGTTGTAAGGTCGAGTAACGTAATAATTGCGTACTTTTATAATGTTATTACATAATGGTTCTGAAAACTCACAGACGTTCTTTTCCTTTGGAAATGCTACCCAAGCATTAGACTTTCCAGAAATGGTACGACTATAAGCGGATGCTAACTTTGTGGTTTCCATATCATCATACCCATTCATTCATTGGTTCTGAAAAGTCAAAAATATGTAGATTGACTTGTTCGGATTGAATCCCTGTACGCAGAGTTTCAGTAAAACCATCATGATCTGTAAAGCCGCTATACTCTTGCCCATCATTTGTTGTTAATAGATAGAAGCATCCACTTATGGGTAGGTTGAATTTTTTATTGATAAGTTGGAACTGTAGTCCATGTTCTTCTATGCGAATGGATGGCTCTAGGAAATTTTGGGTAGGTGAATATTGATCGTTTTTTTGTTGCTGAGAGAAGGGAACAGTTTTTGGATGTGTTCCAACGACATGAGCTTGTTTGGGTGTTAAAATTGCTCCACAGGTAAAGTGATCCCCTACGTAAGCTACTGCTTTCCCATCAAGAATGACGTGATCCTGACTTTTTATTAGAGTTGACCACAGTTTACATCTTGGACAGATAAAGCCGTCCCCAGCTCTTAAGAAGGCAATTCCCATTTGGGTAATGCTGTACTGAGTTGCAATAACTATTCCACCGTGTGAGGTCGTGGAGCCTTGAATGCCAAAAGGACGAGTCATAATTCAAATTCTTATTGGAATTGTGGTACGGCGAATAAAAATATACTTACTAAAAAATAGATTCAAAATATGTGAGATAAATTCATAGTGTTTTAAAAAACTTGCTCATATTTTTTATTAAGTATGTCTTTTATTAAAATTACTATAATACTGATTATTATTATTTTAAGCATATCAGAAGCATGACGACTTTGGAATCATCATGCTTAAAAATTGACTTCTGGCGATCCAATCTAAATTAAGGTATTTTATTGATAATTCCCTGCAACCTTCACATAGTGCCGTGCAGAATAAGGTAAAAACTCTTTTTCCTTGTCAGTTAAAGGACGAACTTTTTGCACAGGACTACCCATGTACAAATAACCACTTTCTAAACGCTTACGCGGTGGCACTAAAGACCCTGCGCCAATCATCACATCATCTTCAATAACGACATCATCTAAAACAATCGTATTGATGCCCAATAACACCCGATTACCAATGGTACAGCCGTGTAACGTTACACCATGTCCAACGGTGACATCTTCGCCAATAATTAGCGGAGAACCTTCAGGCTTATCGGCTTTTTTATGGCTAACATGCAGCATGGCATGATCCTGTACATTGGAATTCTTGCCGATGCGGATATGATTGACATCGCCACGAATCACGGCAAAAGGCCAAACCGATACATTGGCAGCCAGATGCACATCACCTATCACAATAGATAATTCATCTACATAACAACTTGCGTCAACTTTTGGAGTGTGGTCTAAATAGGCACGAATATTTTTTTTCATGATTGACACATCTATAGCTTATAAATTCAGGATTAAACACAGTATAAAATAAAAAAGCACACATTCGGACAATGTGTGCTTCGCTTTAGTCTAAGCTGAAAATCTTAGAATAAATTACTAAAGAACTGTTTGATATGGTCTAACATACGTGCAAAGAAGCCTGCTTGTTCAATATCTTGCAAAGCAACCAATGGTTTTTCTGCAATCACTTTACCGTCTAAAGTTGCCACATATTTACCAATGACTTGACCTTTTTTCAAAGGAGCAGTCAATTTAGGCTGAACCACCAATTGTGTTTTGATTTGGTTGGCTTTGCCTTTAGGCATGGTCACGTTAAAGTTTTCTGGTAAACCAATTTGAGCTTCTTTACTTTTACCGTACCAAACTTTGGCTTTTGCCAAGACTTGGTTGGCAGGTTGAACACGTACAGTTTCGTAATTTGCATAACCCCAAGCCAATAATTCACGTGTTTGTGTTGCACGTGCTTGCATGGTTGGTGCACCAAAAATCACCGAAATTAAACGCATTGGACCACGTTTAGACGATGTTGTTAAACAATAACCTGCTTCATTGGTGTGGCCTGTTTTTAAACCATCTACACTTGGGTCTGTATATAACAGGGCATTACGGTTGCCTTGTTTAATCCCATTAAAAGAAAATTCTTTTTCAGAATAGATTGGATAATACTTTGAACTGTCGTGGATGATGTGCTGTGCCAAAGTCGCCATATCTTTTGCGGTAGATAAGTGACCTTCTGCAGGCATACCTGTAGAGTTCATAAACTGGGTGTTGCTCATGCCAATACGCTTGGCTTCTTCATTCATCATGTGAACGAAAGTACCTTCGTTGCCTGCAATGTGCTCAGCCATGGCTTTAGAGGCATCATTGCCTGATTGAACAATAATACCGCGTAGCATTTCAAGTACAGTGGCTGTGCCATTTAAAGGAACGTACATACATGATTCTGTGCTGCTACCACGACACCATGCAGATTCATTCATGCGGACTTGTTCATCTTCCGTGAGTTCACCCTTTAATAACTTTTGTTCAATGATGAAACTGGTCATCATTTTAGTCATAGAGGCAGGGGCGAGTTTTTCGTTTTCATTTTTTGAAGCTAAAATTTGTCCCGTCTCATAATCCATCAAAACGTATGATTTGTTATTGAGTTCTGGTGGTGTGGCTAAGACAGTTGCTGCATAAGAAAAGCTTGGTAATAGTAATAATGCAGCAAGGGCGCTTTTTCGGGTCATTCTAAGGGGTTCCAATACTTGATGTATGCACAAAGAGCTAGCATTTTAGGGCAAAGCTCAGCCGACTTCTATGGGAGATATCGGCTTATTGATAAAAGTATTGTAACCAAATTGTATTATCGGCTATATGCTGTCAATTCTTGGCAAATTGCTTTGTTTTTGGCTGTTCCAGCCGCTTTGGCATCGGCACGTGCTTCTTTTAAAATAGGTTGAAAGCTTTTTTGCTTGCTGAGTTTATTTAATGCTGTAACAGCGTCTTTTTCTTTAGGCATATATTCTTGTGCAAGTTGCGCATAACCTTGATTAAACTTGGCTTTATCTGTTACCAATGCAGGGCAAACTTCAGATAATACATAAATAGCCGCTAATTCTTGCTGAGTCACCTGTTGTAATGGTGTGACTTCAATATTTTCTTCTTGTGCCATTGCTGCTTGGCTTAAACCTAAACTCAGTGCAATTGCACCCAAAACTTGAACTGTACGTGATTTTTTAAAGCCAGAAAATGAAGCAGAAAATTGCATATAAATTACCTTAAATATGGTTTGAGCTGAATCATGTGATTCATTTAAGTGTTTATAAGATTAAACATTTATTTTGTAATTGAAAGAGTGAAAATGTATTAAAGCTGTGTGATTCAAACATCAATCATGTAGAAAAGTGGAGCTTTGCTTTGAAATCAGGAAAGTCTGGATGTATTGTAAGTTATATGTGCGCAGTATAAAAAATAAGGCAAACTTTCAAAGTTTGCCTTATTAGAAAAAGATTCAATCGTAATTTAAATCATCTGATTTAAATTGCTAATTCTAAAGCTTCTAGACATACTACTTTTTGTTCATCGGCACTGGTGTCTTTAGCGGCTTGACGTGCTTCGGTTAAAACAGATTGATATTCTGCATCGGCCTGTAATTTTGCAAGTGTCATGCTGCTATCAGAATAATCTTGTAAATAGGTTTGAATCAGCGCTTGAATGTTACTGTCTAATTTTGCATTTTTGCCAATCAGCGCAGGGCACATTTCAGTCATGACTTGTGCTGCAGCAACATCTTCCTTAATAATGGTATTGGCTTCTTCAGCAGTTAGATCACTGGCAACAACAGCTTGAGTCATTACAGCAGCAAAACCTAAACCCAATAAACGACGAAATGGCAAAGCTAAAATCATGAGAGTCACATATATTTTGGATGGATGTTAGTCGCTAAATATATATAATCTTGTGTATATTTCAATGAAATGTGCTGACCAGTCATTTTAGTTTATGTTGTGTGCCGAATCTGCTGAAGCATGGGCAATGTGATTTTGAACTTAATTTGATGTAGCGCTTCCTAAATTTATTTGATTCTTTATTGTTGTTTTATCTGAGATTTTTTTGTGAATATTCTAATAGCCAATGATGATGGCGTATTTGCACCTGGTATTCAAGCGTTAGCGCAAGCCTTAAAACCGCTGGGTCGTGTTGTCATTGTAGCCCCTGAAAGTGAACGTAGTGGTTTTTCAAGCGCACTGACTTTGGATCGTCCTTTAAGACCTGTGCAAATTGCTGAAGACGTTTGGGCAGTTAATGGTACACCTGCAGATTGTGTATATTTGTCCATGAATGGATTATTCGATTTTGAATTTGATCTGGTGGTTAGTGGTATTAATAGTGGTGCAAATCTTGGTGATGATGTGCTGTATTCAGGTACTGTTGGGGCTGCATTTGAAGGTCGCTTGATGAAACAACCAGCCATTGCTGTATCACTGGCAGGGCACAATGTGCGTTCTTATCAGCATCCGCAAGATTATATGCAAGCTGCACAATGGGTACATGATTTTATTGCCCAAGGTTTACCAAGTTTGCCAGCCCGCCATATTTTTAATGTGAATATTCCAGATGTACCTGTACTGCAAGGCACAAAAATCACCTATCAAGGGCAACGCACCCAGTCCAAGCCTATCACCAGTCAGGTCGATCCGCGTGGACGTCAGGTATATTGGATTGGTTTGTCGGGGGAAGCGGTTGCTGCACCGAAAAAAGGTTTAACCGAGATCGAGTCCGATTTTTTTGCTGTGGCGAATGGCTATGTTAGCGTCACACCAATTCAAATGGATGCGACCAATTATGAGGTTTTACAAAGCTTGCACAGTCAATTGCCAAAAAATTGACAAAGTAATGTTATAACTTTGTGAAAAAGTGGCTGTTAAGCCTCATTTCAAGGACTTTTTTGCTACTCTTAGCGAAATGGAACATATATAGAATTTGTAGAGAGGAAGAGAATGCCCGTGGTGTTTCAATATCGTTTATTTGCCACACCAACCGCCGTGTTGAAAACCCTTGTGTTATCCACTGCTGTTGTTTCTACCGTATTGTTAAGTGGCTGTGCTTCTAAACCTCAAGTAAATAATTCTGCACGTTATGCAACGGCACCGAATTTTTATACCGTACGTTCGGGTGATACTTTAAGTGGTATTGCGGCACGTTATGGATTGAGCTACCTCAGCATTGCAGAAATGAATGATATTGCACCGCCGTATCGTATTTATGTAGGGCAGTCTATTCGCCTGAAAAGCGGTAATGCACCACGTACCACAACCACACGCCCTGTAACGCAGGCTGCGCCAATTCAGCGTCAGACTGTAACTTTACCAACTACGCCAACTCCAGCACCTGTGATTTCGTCCACAACAACGACTACGAGCTCATCATCACCAGCAACTCCTGTACGCAGTAGTAGCCTGCGTTGGGTAAAACCATCGCAAGGTGCGGTAATTGAGCATTTTAATTTAGCAAATAATGTTAAGGGTACACGTTATGGTGGCAATGTAGGCGATCCAATTTATGCCGCTGCCGATGGTCAAGTGGTGTATGCAGCCGATGGCTTGAAAGAATATGGTAATTTAATTTTAATCAAGCACATTGATGGTTATATCACGGCTTATGCACATAACAGTAAAATGAACGTGAATAGTGGCCAAAACGTAACAGCGGGTCAAAAAATTGCAGAAATGGGCTCTTCGGGTGCAACACGTACCATGTTAGAGTTTCAGGTACGCCTAGATGGTAAGCCAATCAATCCGACTAATGTTTTACCAATAAATTAAATTTTGCAAATACAAAACATAAATTTCACCGTATAATACAATAGGTTGCTTTTATCGAAAGATAAGAGCACCTGTATAATTTCAGAGGGAATTTATGTTAGATCAACTTCGAGCAATGGGTGTATTTGCTTGTGTTGTTGAAAAAAGCTCGTTTAGCGGTGCAGCGCGTGATCTAGGGATCACCACAAGTGCCGTCAGTCAACAAATCCGTTCATTAGAACAAGAAATGGAAGTCACACTTCTGCATCGTTCTACTAGAAAACTGAGTTTGACTGAAGCAGGACAAGCTTTTTTCCACAGCTGTCAAGAAATGCTAGCTGCTGCTGAGCGCGGAAAAATCCGCATTAATGAATTAAGAGATGATCTGGTCGGTGATTTACGAATTGCCACCACTCCTGAGTTAGGCGCGAATCATGTGATTCCTGCACTTTCACATTGGATGTCAGCCCATCGTGGTTTATCTATCCATCTAGAAACAGACAATCAATACATCGATTTAATTGATAACCGTATTGATATTGCCTTGCGTATGAGCCCAAAAATTGAAGATCAAAACTTGCATGTGATTCCAATTGCACATGTAGATCAGGTTTTAGTGGCATCTCCAAGTTATTTAAATCAGACCGCACCAATTTCACGCCCTGAAGATTTAAAAAATCATGATCTAATTCCATTAACGATTATGAAGAATTTTCAGCATTTAAGTTTTCAGCACGTGACCCGTGATGAAAATGTCAGTATTGAAATGGGATCACGGTTATCGACCAATAATGTTTTGGTGTCTAAATCGTTATGTATGCAGGGGCATGGTATAGCCCGTATTTTACATTTAGATATTCAAAAAGAATTATTGAACGGTGGTTTGGTTGAAGTTTTGCCTGAGTGGAAATTACCTGCATTTACCTTGTATGCGATTATTTCTAAACATGAGCAACTTCCAATGAAAATACATCGTTGCCTAGAGGCATTAAAACAGTATTTTTCTCAATTACCTGGTGGGCGTGTGTATCAAGAAGCATCTTGATGGGGCAATGACGGTTAAGTATTTTGAGTTTCACACAATTATAAATAATAAATAAAAAGCCGCAGTTTCAACTGCGGCTTTTTCGGTAGGGCATAGAATTTATGCCAAGAATTTTTTAATCATGCTGACCAAGCGCTCAATTAATTGATCTGCCTGAGCCTGAGTAATATTTAATGTTGGCAATAAGCGCACCACAGAACCTGCAGTGACATTAATGATCATTTTGTACTCATCACGGGCAATATCTACCAATTCTGCACATGGTTTTGGTAATTCAATACCAATCATCAAACCAAAGCCACGCACAGTCACATTTTGATCTGCAAGTTGTTGACGCAATTGCGTCACAATATAGCCACCCATTTGTGCAGCATTTTCTACCAAGTTTTCTTTCTGAATGGTGTCAATCACAGTGTAAACCACGCGTGAACCAAGCGCAGTACCACTGTAGGTTGAGCCATGATTACCAGCAGTAAGAACGCCCACACCACGACCTTGAGTCATGACTGCACCAATTGGGAAGCCATTGCCCAAACCTTTCGCTGTAGTCAATACATCAGGCACAATATTGGTGTGCTGGTAGGCAAAGAATTTACCTGTGCGACCATTACCTGTTTGTACTTCATCAAGCATCATCAACCAATTGTGCTGATTACAAATACGGCGGATGTCTTCTAGGTAGCTAAAGCCTTGTGTTGCTGTATTAACACCACCTTCGCCTTGAATCGGTTCAACCAAAATTGCCACAATGTCTGGATGCTGAATTGCAGCTTCTTCAATGGCTTCAACATCACCAAAAGGTACGCGAATAAAGCCTTCCACCAAAGGTGCAAAACCTTCCTGAACTTTTTTATTGCCAGTTGCAGACAGGGTAGCCAAAGTACGACCGTGGAAAGAGTGATCTGCAACAATAATTTTAGGATTGGCAACGCCTTGCATGTGACCGAATTTACGTGCAATTTTAATTGCACCTTCGTTAGACTCTGCACCACTGTTTGAAAAGAACACTTCTTCCATGCCAGCAACTTGCGCCAATTTTTGTGCAGCAGCAGTTTGCCAAGGCACTTCAAATAAGTTACTGGTGTGAATTAAAGTTGCGGCCTGATCTGCAATAGCTTCTGTAATAGCAGGATGCGCGTGACCTAAACCACATACAGCAATACCAGTGAGGGCATCTAAATATTCTGTGCCATCTTCAGTATAAAGATAAGAACCTCGACCGCGAACAAAGCTGATCGGCTGACGGCCAAATACAGGCATCAAGTGTGATGGTTGATCAGTTTGCACAGGAGCAAGGGTAATGTTATTCATGACTAACTCTTATCTGTTAGGTTGGAGGAAAAAACTTATATAAGCAAAATCTGCCACAGATGAAAAGCCTAATTGTAAATAAAGTTGGATTTATTGCTTTAGACGTACTGTTTTGCTCGGTTTTGGGTATAATGCCACACAGATGAGTTGAGGATTTACCAATGACTGAACAAGTACGCGATACCGAAGCATTAATTCGTGAACAAATTGCTAAACATGCTGTTCTTCTTTATATGAAAGGCACACCACAATTTCCACAATGTGGTTTTTCTGCGCGCGCAGTAGAAGCACTCAGTCAAATTGGTCGTCCTTTTGCTTATGTGAATATTTTAGAAAATCAGGATATTCGTACGACTTTACCAAAAATTGCCAACTGGCCAACTTTCCCACAATTGTGGATTAACGGCGAGTTGATTGGTGGTAGCGATATTATGTTGGACATGTTCCAAAAAGGTGAGTTAAAGCCTTTAGTTGAGCAATACAGCCCAGCACCTGAAGCTTAAGCGACTAAACTGAGGGCATTTATGCCTGAGTGTTGAAAACGCAAAAGTTGAAATAAAAAAAGCGCCGAAGCGCTTTTTTTATTGCTATAGTTTTAAGGGATAAGCACATTATTCAACTGTAGGGAGGGTGTAAATAATTCTGTGTAAATGTGGTTTTAAAAATACTTGGTTACACGTTCTTCAAACATGATACTAAAACG
>NZ_JAAZQY010000029.1:0-32654 GCF_012371315.1 Acinetobacter sp. A1 | reverse complement strand
GTTACACGCTTGGCAACAAGACATTAACAGAGTGCGAATTAGTCCTTGACTATGTTTGACTACATTTTAAGGAACAGCAGCAGCTTACATATCAGCATTGGTTTGAAGGCCTAGCCTTAGATGTAACTCAGATTGATCAAGGTCATGGTTTTATTTCATTTCAAGACATTTGTAAGGTTGCAACACGTGTGCTACAAGACACCCAATGCGAGCATTTGGGCTTAGAGATTGGACGTGACAAAGGGCTGATTTCCATGGGCATGCTAGGTTTTGCCATGATCTCGAGTCAAAATATTGTCGAAGCGCTACAGACAGGACTACAATACCATCCAATTTCAGGCAGCGTAATGGACTTGGATTATGATTTTTCCTCTAACCATCCCATGTTAGTCATCAAAGAGCGCTACCCTACAGGTCAGTTGTTGCGCTTTTTCTGCGATGAAGCCCTGTCCAGTATTATTAGCTGTTTAGATGTGATGTTGGGGGATCATCAAGATTTGCTCGAAGTACATTTTAGTTTTGCCAAACCTGCGCATTTAGATGCTTATCACGCACATTATCAATGTCCTTTGCATTTTTCATCACACATGAATGCACTGGTATTTCGTCCTGAAATTTTTACCCGCAACATTAAAACCGCAAGTGCTGCCAACTACAGCACCGCTATGCGTGTCTGCCAAATGGCATTGCAAGATATGCAGGCGATTAATCAGCAGCAATATGCACATGTACTAAGTTATCTGATTGAGCAGCATTTACCGCAGCATTTTGATATGACGCAAGCAGCGCAGCATTTTCAAATGAGTGAAAGACATTTGCGCAGACAGCTTTCAGCTGAGGGCTGTAGTTTCCAAAATTTAAGACAACGTGTTTTAGAAAATAAAGCCAAACAACTGCTACAACAATCCCTTTCCATTAGTGAAGTCAGTCAGCAACTGGGCTTTAGTGAATTGCGTGAATTTAGACGTGCCTTTAAACGATGGACAGGACTCAGCCCTTCACTGTATAAAAATCAGATCACACCATAAACACTGATTATTCTTAAAGAAAAACAAAAAGTTAAATTTTACTTCACTCATTATTTAAACCGACTTACAAGCGAACAAAAATAAAAACAACAGGATTTCGACTAAAGCATAACTGCAAAGCTGCCATAAAATCCCTATCTTTTTAAATTGGATAAAATAACGACATATATGGAGAATAACAATGGTCAGCGCATACGATGAATTACCGCGTACACCCGCCAATTTTGTAGCCTTGTCCCCTTTACGTTACTTGGAACGGGCGGCTTATATTTACCCACACCAAAATGCGATTATTCATGGTTCTCGCCAAATCACATGGCGTGAAACATATTTGCGCTGCTGCCAATTTGCCCATCAACTTCAACAATTAGGCATTAGCAAAAACGATACTGTTTCGGTGCTGCTGCCGAATGTTCCGGCCATGCTAGAGGCACATTTTGCCGTACCTATGGCGGGGGCGGTGTTAAATACTTTAAATACCCGCTTAGATGCCAAAACACTGGCATTTATGCTTGATCATGCAGAATCGAAAGTACTTTTGGTTGACCCTGAATTTGCAGCCTTGGCGCAAGAAGCCTTGGCAATGGTCACGCATGAAATTTACGTCATTGATGTCAGCGACGCAGAATACGAACATGCTGCCAATGCAATCAGCATTGGACAAATTGAATACGAAACATGGCTCGCAGCGGGTGATCCGAATTTTGAATGGCATTTACCGCAAGATGAATGGGATGCGATTAGTCTAAATTACACATCAGGCACCACAGGCAACCCAAAAGGCGTGGTTTACCATCATCGTGGTGCATATATTAATGCAGCAAGTAATATTATTGCCTGTGGCATGACACCACGTGCCAAATACTTATGGACACTGCCTTTATTCCACTGTAACG
The DNA here is from genome assembly GCF_012371315.1 of Acinetobacter sp. A1. Classification (NCBI taxonomy): domain Bacteria; kingdom Pseudomonadati; phylum Pseudomonadota; class Gammaproteobacteria; order Moraxellales; family Moraxellaceae; genus Acinetobacter; species Acinetobacter sp. A1. The sequence goes on along the minus strand of NZ_JAAZQY010000029.1, from coordinate 30,730 downwards.
GCTGGTGTTTTGCGTGGACCATGGCCGCTAATGGTGGTACCAATATCTGCTTGCGTAAAGTCGACCCTGAACTGATTTTCAAACTGATTGCAGAACGCAAAGTCGATTATTTCTGCGGCGCACCAATTGTCTTATCGATGTTAATTAACACCCCAGAAGAGAAAAAGACCCAGTTTGAGCACCGTGTAGAAGTCATGGTAGCAGGTGCTGCACCACCAGCCGCAATTATTGAAGGCATGCGCAATATTGGCATTAATGTCACTCACGTTTATGGCCTGACTGAAACTTATGGCCCATCTGCACTCTGTGCTTCTCAAGCAGGTTGGAGCGACTTGTCTATTCAGGAACAAGCACAGTTACATTCACGTCAGGGTGTGCCATATCCATTGCAGGATGGCATGAAAGTTCTTGACCCTGAAACTATGCAACCTGTACCCAAAGACGGTAAGACCATGGGCGAAATTATGTTCCGTGGCAATATCGTGATGAAAGGCTATTTGAAAAACCCAGAAGCTACCGCAGAAGCATTTGCAGGTGGTTGGTTCCATACGGGTGATTTAGCCGTATGCCAACCCGACGGCTACGCCAAAATTACTGACCGCTCTAAAGACGTGATCATTTCAGGGGGCGAAAATATTTCGTCACTGGAAGTTGAAGAAGTCCTGTATCAACACCCTGCCGTGCTAACTGCTGCAGTGGTAGCAAAACCTGACCCGCGCTGGCAGGAAGTCCCATGTGCCTTCATTGAACTCAAAGACGGTAAACAGGCCAGCCCTGAAGAAATCATTGCCTATTGCAGCCAGCACTTAGCACGCTTTAAAGTACCAAAAGATGTGGTGATTACTGAAATTCCAAAAACCTCTACAGGCAAATTACAAAAGTTTGTATTGCGTGAGTGGGCCAAAGAGCGTTCAGTCGGTGAGTTTGGTTAAGGCTAAATTTAATCTAAAACTATGAGGATGTACCAACTATTCATCCTCATCATAAATCCAAATAAAAAACGACTCATCTTGGAGTCGTTTTTTGATTGTCAAATGAGTTAATCTACAACCATCTTCTGATTTGCTCTAACTCAACTTAATTTGACTTAACTTTCAGACAAGAGCGCAACCTGTTGTACATAGTTGAATAACTTGAGTTTAGACGCCTCTAATTCCTCTTCAGGTACTTCCTGTTTCATATCACGGTGAATACGCAACAGATGCTGACGCAACGTATGACGTTCTGCAGCTTTGTAGGTTTTACTAAAATCATTGATGACAGGGTCACCATCTTTAATAATACGCTCCACCCAACGCTGTAACTGCGCGGTTTTCTTTGCGCCTTGTTGTGGCGTCAAATACGACAAAATCACCGTTTCATTTTCATTGCGTAGCAGTTTACCAATACGCTGACACTGACGACGGCGTGCTTCATGTGAAGTGATACCTTGCAATTCCAGCAAAGCGTCAATTAAACGCTCTTCTACAGGAAGTTTCTGAATTTGTTTGGTGCTTAACTGCGCCAATTGTTCGCCCAGAGCAGCCATACGCTGTACGGCTTTTTTCTGTTCGGTTTTACTTGCACGCCCTTCTAAAGATTCAAAGTCATCTTCAGTAAAACGTTGCGGTCGACGTGCCACGATTAATCTGCCTCGTAAAATTTTGCTGCAAATAGTGCTTGAATGTCAGATAAAGCTTTTTCTTCATCTGCCCCATCAATCACCAAGCGTAAAGTAGTTCCCTTGCCTGCACCCAGCATGAGCAAGGACATAATATTTTTGGCATCGACCAACTTGTCGCCTTTGCCAATTTGGATTGACGAACGGAATTTGGTGGTCACTTCTATCAGTTTCCCAGATGCCCGTGCATGTAAACCTAGTTTATTAATTACGTCAACAGTTGTGTCAATCATGACCAGTGCTTCATTTCTCGGTGTAAGACTTGTATAGACCATTTTGCCTCAAGTGCTTTTTTTAGTCTATCTACGATATAAACAGAACGATGTTGCCCACCAGTACAGCCAATAGAAATGGTGATGTAGTGACGATGCCCTTCGGCAAAAGCAGGCAACCATTTTTCTAAAAACTGATAAATGTCTTTAAACATTTCATGAGTTTGCGGGCTTTGTTGCAAAAACTCCTGCACGGGTGCATCTAAACCTGAATGTTTTCGCAGCTCTAAATCCCAATGCGGGTTGGGTAAATGCCGTACGTCAAAAACATAGTCGGCATCTAGCGGAATGCCGTGCTTATAACCAAAGGACTGTAAAATCACAATTAAATGATCGCTTTGCCCAAGTTTAGACAGCAATACATGCTTTAGGTCATGCACGCTTTTATCGGTAGTATCTATATGCACAGTCGAGCGAAACTGAATAGGCATCAACAAGGTTTTTTCTTCTTGGATACATTCATTTAAGCTTTTAAATCGACTCGACAATGGATGCGGACGGCGTGATGCACTAAAGCGGGCAATCAGTTCCTGATCCTGCGTGGTCAGATAAATAATATCTACCGATCCATGCTTCTGCAGTTGTTCAAATACCAGATCAAACTCTTGCAAGTCGGCACGGGTACTGCGTACATCCACCCCCAACGCCAACTGCTCTAAATTATTTTCCTGATCCAGTTTGTCTACAATTTCTGGGAGCAATGCCAAGGGTAAATTATCAATACAGTAATAACCTAAATCTTCCAACACCTGTAATGCCGAAGATTTTCCTGAACCCGATTGACCTGTGACGATCAAAATACGTTTCATGGCATGCAACCCTTATATTGCGAACTATGCAGAATGTTTGACCTGCAAATTGTCAATTAAACGTGTATTGCCCAGTTTTGCAGCAACGAATAGCACAACATCTTCACTAAATGCTTCAATTTTTTGCAATTCTGTTGTACGTGCTTCTACATAGTCCACAACAAAGCCCGCAGCTGTCAATGTGGTCTTAATATTCGCTAACACTTGTGACAAGCTTTCGCCTTGCTGTAACGCCTGTTCTGCTGCTTTTAGACTTTGATAAATCGTCGGCGCAATTTGACGCTGTTCTGCACTCAAATAGCCATTACGCGAACTGAGCGCCAAGCCATCTGCTGCGCGTACAATGGGTACACCAATCACTTCAAGCGGAATGTTTAAATCACGCACAAACTGACGAATCACCGCCAATTGTTGATAGTCTTTTTCGCCAAAGAAAGCATAGTTTGGCTGCACCATATTAAACAATTTGGTCACTACGACTGCGACCCCATCAAAATGACCCGGGCGCTGTAAGCCACACAAATCTGCAGTAATATCGCTAACAGAAATATTGGTCAAACGTGGCTTATTGCCATACATTTGCTCCACAGAAGGCGCAAAAATAATGTCACAACCAACATCTGCCAACAGTTGGCTGTCCTGATCTAAAGTCCGTGGATAACTGTCAAAGTCTTCATTTGGACCAAATTGAATTGGATTCACAAAAATACTGACCACCACCAAATCACATATTTTTTTCGCTTCACGCACCAAAGTTAAGTGCCCTTCGTGCAAATTTCCCATGGTTGGCACAAAACCAATGGTTTTACGCGCAGCACGTGCAGGCTGTAAAGATGCTGCTAAGCCTTGAATTGTGGTTTCGGTTTTCATATTACAACTCAACTTGGAAAGTATGTTCACGTGCAGGGAAAGAGCCATCTTGTACTGCGGCATGATAGGCTTTAAATGCATCTAAAATAGCAGTTTCACCCGCTTGTTCTTTCATAAAGTTACGAACAAATTTTGCCATGCGACCAAAGGTAAGCCCTAGCATGTCTTGTACCACCAAGACTTGACCATCGGTTGCTGCACCAGCACCAATGCCAATCACAGGAATTTCAGGGAATAGCTCTGAAATTTCCTGACCTAGCTGTGCAGGTACACATTCCAGCAATAAAATTGCCGCACCTGCATCCACCACCGCTTTACAGTCTGCAATCAGCTTGTCTGCCGCTTCACGGGTACGCGCTTGCAACTTGTAGCCACCAAACACATGCACCGATTGCGGTGTCAAACCCAAATGCACACACACTGGAATACCGTTACGGGTTAATGTTGCAACGGTTTCACTGAGCCATGCACCGCCTTCCATTTTGACCATTTGCGCACCTGCCTGCATGACTTCTTTCGAGCTTTGCAGTGCATCATTTAAGGTGGCATAACTCATAAATGGCAGGTCTGTCAGAATAAAAGCATGCTGATTGCCACGGCGTACCGCAGCGGTGTGATAAGCCATATCGGCCACAGTCACAGGCAAAGTCGAGTCACGTCCCTGAATTGACATGCCCAAAGAATCACCAATTAAAATTGTGTCAATTTCGGCAACTTCCATTGCCTTTGCCATGCTTGCGTCATAGCAAGTCAGGCAGGAGAATTTGCGACCTTCCGCTTTAAATTTTCTTAGGTCACTTAGACTAATCATGAAAATATTCCTCTATGGAAAAGCATTACTCATGCTTAATTTAAAACTTTACAGCCCTGCCCAATCCCCTGCATCCGCAACTGTTAAGTTCGGATGTTCAAGCAATGCCAAATGTTTTAAAGCTTGTCCTTTGACGCTTAAATTAGCATCTAAATCTAACAATGGGATGACGACAAAATCACGCTCTAACACACCCACATGCGGTACAGTCAAACGTTCATTTTCAATCGTGGCATCGCCATAAATCAATAAATCTAAATCTAGCGTGCGCTCACCCCAATGACGTAACCGCACCCGACCCGACTCCTGTTCAAAACGCTGTAACTCATCCAACAACGCTAGAGGTTCAAGTTCTGTTTCCAAACGCACTACGGCATTTAAATAGTTTGGCTGATCTTGTGGCCCCATGGGTGGACTTTGGTACAGCTTTGAGGTCTGCACAGCACCCAAAGTTGCCAGTTTTTGTACAGCATCGGCTAAAATTTGACGAGAGTCGCCCAAATTACTGCCTAAACCAATATAGGTGATGTTGCTCATTGTGTAGGCCCAAAAATCACTTGGCTTAAATCACGTTGTACACGTTTACGTTTTAAAATTGGATGATCTGCAGCAATACCAGACTCATGAGTGCTTGCAGAACGTTGAGCACGATTTTCTTCATATTGCTTGGCTTTACGCGCACGACGGCTGCGTGGCTCAGGCTCATTCACCAAAGGCTCAATTTGATGATCAATCTGCTGAGCTAACACCTCAACAGGCTCAGGCGCTGCTTTACGGCGGCTCTTAGCACGTGACCGGTTGTATTGAGCAATCGCACGTTCTTTTTCATCGGTGCTCATGAGCTGATAGGCATCCCACCATTGGCCCATGCCTAGGGTTGAGCTATCGCCTGATTTTTCTCGCAATAACAAGAAGTCAAAACCTGCTCGGAAACGCGCATGTCCCGATAAGGCTTCGATCTGCTGTGGCTTAGGTTGCAACAAGCGGGTTTGCATTTCCCATACTTCACGAATAAAAGTTTCAGCAAAACGTGGAATGATGGTACGTGTTGCTTGACGTTTCAGCACATCTAAACCTGCCTGTGCACGTGCTTCGGCTGCAACTACACCTTTAGATAAATAAAAGTCACAACGCTCTAAAAATGGTTGCCACAACAGCACTGCATAGAAAAATGCAGGATTAATCGTTTTGCCAATGGCAATACGTTGATCTGTATTTTTTGCAGCACGTTCAATAAACGGATTAATGTCAGGTTTAATATCGGCAAATAACTGACGCCAAATTCCGAAATCAATCAACATTGGTAAAACTTTGTTTAGATGCCCCATCGTAAAGAGCTTTTGCGACTCATCATACAAACGGTGGGGTGAAACATCACGCAATAATTGCGTCATTTCAGGCGTAAAAATTTTTAGAATTTTTGGATCAATATTGAAGTTCAATTTAGCAGCGAAGCGCAAAGTCCGCAGCATACGCACAGGGTCTTCTTCAAAACGTAGGGTTGGATCACCCAATAAACGTAAGTTTTTATGCTTAATATCATCTACGGCATTGCAAAAATCCAGCACTATGCCTTTGCGGGGCTGGTAATACAATGCGTTGATTGAAAAATCACGACGGGCAAAATCTTGCTCGATTGTACCCCAGTTATTGTCGCGAAGAATCATGCCTGCGGCAGAAGTCACAGCTTTTTTGGGTGGCGCACGGAAAGTCGCTACTTCAATCAGTTCACGTCCTGCGTAGACATGCGCCAGCTCAAAACGTCGTCCAATAATTCGGCAACGTCGTCCGAAAACCTCTTTCACTTGTGATGGTGTGGCATTGGTCACGGCATCAAAATCCTTAGGATTCAGCCCCAACATTAAGTCACGAACTCCACCGCCTACAATATAGGCTTCATAGCCTGCTTTAGTTAAAGCATCTAAAACATCTAAAATGGAAGAAGGTAATTGAGCGGTAGATAAACCACATTTTGACGCGCGCAAAGTTTGCAAAAGACGCTGTCTCCTACGTCTGAACGTAAAATATATAAGATGTCGCTAATCATATCTCTATCACAATCAAAGGGCAATTTGATTCACACGCTAATTTTACAAAGCACAGAATTTACATCTGCCCTTGGCCACTACAGCGCCAGTTTGTGTTTATTTTTGGCAAATAATGCAGGGCCAATGCCTTTGACCTGCTGTAACTCTTCGATACTTTGAAACTGTCCCTTTTGTTTACGATATTCCACTATCGCTTCAGCCTTTTTCAAGCCAATCCCAAACAATTGTTGCAATTGCTCTAGGGACGCACTGTTCAAACGGACTTGCTGCACACTAGAACTTACTTGTTGCGTCGGACGTGCTAAATAATATTGTGATGTGGCAGCAGGCGTTTGCTTTGCAGTCAAACGCTGATCTTGCGCTTCTTGCTGCGCTTTCCATTTTAAATAATTTTGGTCGAACTGCTGTGCCGTTGTGGGAAGACTGATTCCACACAGCAACACTGCCCATAACCCAAGGACTGTAAATTTGAAATCTACCCAACTCAAACCCAATATGCGTGGTATATACATACAATGATTAACCTATTCTTTTAATTGTTGTTTTGCTTGCTCCCAAAGCTGATCCATTTCTTCTAAACTCATTTCTTCAATCTGTTTTTGTTGTAATTCGGCTTGATCTTCTATGTAAGCAAAGCGTGTTCTAAATTTATGAATTGTGCTCAATAATGCCATTTCAGTGGACAGGCCTAGTTTACGACCTACATTGATCAAAGAAAATAAACAGTCACCGAACTCATCCAGTATTTCGTCGGATTGTTGCTGCTGAATCGCCTGCCGTAATTCCTGCAACTCTTCTTCAAGTTTTGCATACGCATCTTCTACAGTTGGAAAATCAAAGCTTAACTGGGCTGCATGCTGCTGAATTTGCTGCGCCTGCTGTAATGCAGGGGCATGTTTGATTTCGTCTAAACGTGATTTTGCCTTACCCTGTTTTTCTTGTTGTTTGATCGTTTGCCACAATGCCGTCACATCTTCAGCACTCAACTGGGCAAACTGTTCTGCCTGAAACACATGTGGATGACGACGAATCAGTTTTTCAGTAATCGCTTGCACCACATCCTGAAAATTAAATGCGCCTTGCTCACTATACATTTGTGCCTGAAACACCACTTGCAACAAAAGGTCTCCCAGTTCATCTCGGATTTCATCTACATTGCCTGAACGGACTGCGGCTTCGACTTCATAAGCCTCTTCAATTGCATATTTGGTCAAACTTTCAGGGGTCTGCTTTTGATCCCACGGACATTGTTGACGAAGTTGTTGCATAACTGAAAGCAATTGCTGCATGAGATATTCCTTATTTCATTTTTTTGCACAAACCTGAATATTTTTTGCTATGCTCAAAACCGCAAGGACGATATGCACAACAAAAATAACATCAGGGAGCGAGTTCAAATGCACAGTATCTTGATTAGTGGTGCTGCACAAGGCATCGGTGCGGCAATTGCCCGTTTGTTTTACCAGCAAGGTTACCGTGTTGGTATTTATGACATTCATCTCACCCAAGCCCAACAACTGGCCAATCAACTGGGTGAACGTGCGCATGCAGGCTTATTGGATGTAGCGGACTATACCAGCTGGCAAGCTGCTTTGTCAGATTTTTGCCAATGGGCGGGTGAACTCAATATTTTAGTCAACAATGCTGGAATTTTATATTCAGGTGCTTTTGAAGATACACCTATAGAAGCTCATCACCGTACCATGGCAGTCAATGTCAATGGCGTGTTGAATGGCTGTCACGCCGCTTTGCCTTATTTGAAACAGGCTAGTTTTGCTCGGGTGATTAATCTGTCTTCCGCCTCTGCAATTTATGGACAAGCTGATTTAATCTCTTACTCTGCTTCTAAATTTGCTGTGCGTGGCATCACTGAAGGATTAGATATAGAATGGGATAAATTTGGTATTCGTGTGTTAGATGTAATGCCACTTTTTGTGCAAACAGCCATGGTTAAAGATATGAATGCTGGCACCATTCAAAATATGGGGGTACATCTCTCAGCAGAAGATGTAGCGCAAGTGGTTTATCAGCAAGCAACGGCCAAAGACTCTATTCTGACCAACACCCACCGTGCGGTAGGTTTAAAAGCCAAAACCTTAATGCAATTGTCTGGCATCAGCCCGCAATGGTTAAATCGTTGGTCGAATCGATTATTGGCAAAGCGCGCATAAGGTAATGCTACCCCAATATGCCGCACACAATAAAAAGCCCGAATTTAAAATTCGGGCTTTTTTTGCATCTTGAAAAATGACAGCTTAACCACGCTTAAACTTTTTCTCAGCTTTCTTGAACTTCTGTACATAGCGGCGGCGACGTGCTGCAGTACGTTCATCCACCTGTGACTTACGTCCTTCAAATGGGTTTTCAGAAGTTTTAAATTCAATTTTTACCGGTGTACCTTCAAGTTTATACACTTTACGGAACACATTTTCTAAATAGCGACGGTAATCCGCAGGGGTTTTATCTACCTTGTTGCCGTGAATGACAATTGTAGGTGGGTTTTGTCCGCCCATATGCGCATAGCGCATTTTGATGGCACGCCCCTGTACTTTTGGTGGATGGTGCGCATCAGTCGCATCATTCAAAATTTGTGTCAGTTTAGCAGGTGAAACTTTCAAATGTGATGATTCATAAGCACGGTGTATAGATGGGTATAGATCGCCCACACCTGTACCATGTAATGCAGAAATCAGGTGAATTTTTGCCCATGGAATAAAGTCAAAACGACGTTCTACATCTAGCTTACATTGCTTGCGATCATACTCAGACATATTGTCCCATTTGTTAATCGCAACCACCATGGCACGCCCTGCTTCGAGTGCATAACCAATCAAGTGTAAGTCTTGCTCTACAATACCATCACGTGCATCAACCACCACTACCACAACGTGAGCATCTTTCATGGCTTGTAAGGTTTTCACAATTGAGAATTTCTCAATCATTTCATCCACCTTACCTTTACGACGCACACCCGCAGTATCAATTAAGGTGTATTTACGCCCATTACGCTCAAATGGAATATAAACCGAGTCACGTGTTGTTCCAGGTTGGTCAAATGCAACTACGCGCTCTTCACCCAATAAACGGTTGACCAACGTAGATTTCCCCACGTTTGGACGTCCAATAATGGCTAAACGCAAACCTGTGTCTTGGTCATGTGCATCTGGGTTTTCGTCTTCAGGAATATCAGCCAGAACATCTTCCAGCATTTGCTGTACGCCACGTCCGTGACTAGCAGCCACTTGTAATGGTTCGCCCATACCTAGCTTGAAGAATTCCACCAAGGCTGCTTCGGCATGTACGCCATCGACCTTGTTGGCCACCAAGAATACTTTTTTGCCTAAAGTACGCAATTCACGTGCAATTTGCTCATCCGATGCGAGTAAACCTGCGCGTGCATCCACCACAAAAATAATGATGTCCGCTTCGTGGATTGCAGTTTTTGACTGCTCTGCCATATAAGAGTCAATACCGCCTTCGGTTTCGCCAATACCACCTGTGTCCACAACAATAAAGGACTTGTTTTGGTAAGTAGCATCACCATATTTTCGGTCACGTGTCAGACCAGCAAAGTCGGCAACAAGCGCATCACGGCTCTTGGTAATCTGGTTAAACAGCGTTGATTTTCCGACGTTCGGACGACCAATGAGCGCAATTACGGGTTTCATAGATTAACCTTTATACAAGATCAGCCAACTTAAATGGCCTGAACATCAGAAACTGTGGAGAAAGTAGATCAAATATCTAAATAAAAACACGGGGTATTGAACATTCAATTACCCCGCGTAAAAATACGGACGACTATTTTAGCATAAAAGTCAGAATAAAATTAACGGTTCTGCCAAACGCTGAAAGCACCCTTTTGCGTTGCTACATAGAGCTGATTGTCAATGACACGCAATGTGCGTACTTCACCGCTGGTTTTTGAGCGTCCAACCAACTGACCTGAACTTGGGTCAAGCAAATGCAATACACCGTCTAAATCGCCTACCACCAAATACTGACCTAACAACACAGGATTAGACAAACGACGATTCAGTAAACTGTCATTTTCCCAAAGTTGTTGCCCAGACGTGATTTCATAGGCAGCAATTTTACCGTCATCACTACTGACAAACACACCATTACCCGCTACTTCTGGGCGTTTGGTGCTGCTCATGTCTTCGCTCCAGATCACCTGTTGCGATGCCAAGTCCAATACAGTGACCTGACCTTGATAGCTTGTGGTCACCAAGAATTGGCCGGCAACTACAGGGTCACCATCAATATCATTTAAGCGTTGAATGTCTGAACGACCTTCACTGATTGCGACACGACGTTGCATGCGTGGTACGCCTGTCACAATATCTAAGGCATAAACATAGGCATTTGCCGAAGCAATTAAGACTGTACGCGGGTCTAAAGCAACAGGTGCAGCCATACCACGTAAGCTAAACTGTACGTTTGGCAAGTTATAGGTCCATACCAATTGACCCGTTTCTACGTTGTGCGCATACACCGTGCCATCATTGCTGACCGTGACCACACGACCAGACTGAATCAATGAAGGTGCAAGAATTGCACCTGTTAATTGTGCCACCCACTTTTGTTCGCCTGTTTGCTGATCTAGGGCGAACAATTGTCCTTTGCTGTTGCCTGCAACCACTATTCCTTCTGCAGCTTTTACGCCAGCACTAAGACCTTGCTTAGAAACTTGCTTTTGCCAAAGGCGCTGTTTGCCTTGATAGGCGGCCATTTCACCTTTAGGATCAACCGTAAAAATTACACCATTTGCAGCATCGAGCTGTAAACGCAGTGGATCTGCTGCCGTTGTAGAAGATACATTTTGCGAAAATACAGGCACTAAACTCTGTGCTTGTTCAAGTTTTGGGAGTGGATTTGGCTTAACTTCTGCAACTTTAATTTTATTTGTAGAACATCCCACCAAAGCGAGGGTTAAAACTGTCAGTGCAAACGGTATTTTATACTTTCTATTCATTGGCTCTCATCCACTTGTGTTTCTAATACTGGGCGTTCAATTTCAGGATCATCCACCAAAACGCCTACACTTTCGAGTTTTATTTGTAAAATTTGACGCTCTTGTTTACGTTCTACCAAAGTATCCCATGCACTTTGATACGCTTTTTTAGCATTTTCACGGTCATTTTTGGCAACATAGACATCACCACGTGCTTCGTCTGCTGTAGCTTTAAATGCAGGATCGGTCACGCCTGCCAAACTTTGAATGGCTTCGTCATATTTCTTTTGAGCCAGCTGTGCATACGCCAAACGTAACTTGACCAGTTGCACCAAGCCCTGATCTTTCACTTTTGAGTTTTCAACTTTCTTTAAAGCTTTTTCAGCCGCAGCAAAGTCTTGCTGATCATAAGCCAATTTTGCCATTAAAAACTGAGTTTGAATGGCCTGCGCAGAGTCTGGCGCTTCTTTCACAATTTTATCGGCAGTTGCAGACAATTGACTAAAAGCATCAGGATTCGCTTCTGTGTTACGTGCATCATCCATCAGTTGCTGCACTTTGGCAGTATTCATTTGATGCTCAGCCAAGTTTTTTTTCTGCCAATATTGCCATCCGAAAAAGGCAATCAACGCAATTAAAATCCCGCTAATAATGGCCGAGCCATATTTTTTCGCAAACGATTTTAAACTATCAAGTTGTTCGTCATCACTCAATGCGCTCATTGGATTACCCTTTTCCTTATGTTATTTGGCTTATTGTGAAGAAAATTTTTCAATGATGAAAGGCACAATTTCAGCAACAGCGACTGCAGTTTGCTCGGCAGTTGCCAAAGTTTTGACTGCCAATTGCTGTGCTTCCGCTTCGCGCTCACCATAAATCAATGCGTAGATTGCACCTGATTGATCGGCTTTTTTCATTTGGCTTTTCATTGAACCTTGTGAACCGACTTTCAGGCGAATTTGGCTGCCTGCCTGTTCCAACTGGTCACGAATTTGCTCAGCCAAAACCAAAGCCTTGCCTTGCGTATTTGGGTCTGCCAACAAGAACACTTCACAATCACGTACTGGTGTATTGTCTTCGACTTGCTCAAGTAGCAACAACAAACGCTCAATACCCATGGCAAATCCCACGGCAGGTACAGACTGATCTGCTTTGCCTTTCAATTGCCCAACCAGACCATCATAACGTCCACCTGCACAGACTGTGCCTTGTGAACCTAAATGCGTAGTTGTCCATTCAAATACTGTTTTGTTGTAATAATCTAGACCACGTACCAATTTTTGATTAATTACAAAATCAATGCCTGCATCTGTTAAATATTGCTGTAACTGGGCAAAGTGATTTAGGGTGTCTTCACCCATAAAATCATGTAATTTCGGTGCATTTTCTAAGATGCTTTGTGTTTTAGCATCTTTAGAGTCCAAAATACGCAGTGGATTGGTACTTAAACGACGCTGAGAATCTTCATCTAAATCGGCCTTGTGAGCTTCTAAAAACTCAACCAAAGCAGCACGATACGCAGCACGCTCATCCGACTCACCCAAAGTATTCAACTCTAAGCGAACTTTATCGGCAACGCCCATGCGTTTCCATAAACGCGCAGTCATTAAAATAAGTTCGGCATCCATGTCTGGCGTTGCAACACCAAAAGTTTCGACACCAAATTGATGGAATTGGCGGTAACGGCCTTTTTGCGGCTTTTCATAGCGGAACATCGGGCCGATATACCACACACGCGGGGTCGCGCCACGCAGTAAATTGTGCTCTAACATGGCACGTACACAGCCCGCAGTACCTTCAGGGCGTAAAGTCAAAGACTCTGGCGGATTGCCTTTGTCCAAGAAAGTGTACATTTCTTTTTCAACGATATCGGTCGCATCACCAATTGAACGCTTAAACAAATTGGTTTGCTCGACCATTGGCAAACGAATTTGTTGATAACCATAAGCATCCATTAGTGATGCTAAATGTTGCTCTAGACGTCTCCACGCAGGAGTTTGCGTAGGCAGAATGTCATTAAAACCTTTGATTGCAACAATTGAACTCATGTCTTACTCAGAAAAATTTGTACGAATAATCTCTTTAGATTTAGCTTCTTCAAGCTCTGTCACACGTTGACGAACCATGCTTTCGATTTCATCAACAAGTTGGTTGGTATCAATTAAATGGCTTTTTTCACCATTTCGATATACCAACGAACGTGGACTTGCACCCACGACACCAATATCCGCCTCTTTGGCTTCACCTGGGCCATTCACTTTACATCCAATAACCGATACATCCATAGGCGTGCGGATATCTTCCAAACGCTCTTCCAAAGCCTGCATCACAGAAATCACATTAAATTCCTGACGTGAACAGCTTGGGCAAGCAATGAAGTTAATGCCGTTTGAGCGTAAGCTTAAAGATTTAAGAATATCAAAACCAATTTTGACTTCATCTTCAGGTTCTGCCGCAAGCGAAATACGCATGGTATCGCCAATGCCTTCCATGAGCAGACCACCCAAAGCAATTGCTGACTTAACCGTACCTGTACGGTAAATGCCTGCTTCAGTTACGCCTAAATGTAATGGATTATCAATTTGTTGTGACAACAGGCGGTAAGCATCCATGGTTAAAAACACATTAGAGGCTTTGACTGAAACTTTAAATTCATGAAAGTCTAAGCGATCTAAAATATCAATATGACGCATGGCAGATTCTAGCAATGCAGCCCCTGTTGGCTCACCATATTTTTTCTGAATGTCTTTTTCTAGCGATCCTGCATTTACACCAATACGCATGGAAATATCGTGATGTTTTGCAGCAGCCACCACTTCACGAATTTTAGCTTCTGAGCCAATATTCCCTGGGTTAATACGCAAGCAATCTGCGCCAGCATCGGCAACGGCCAAAGCAATTTTATAGTCAAAGTGAATGTCTGCAACTAAGGGTACAGACACTTGCTTACGAATTTCACCAAATGCAGCTGCGGCTTCCATTGTTGGCACAGAAACACGCATGATGTCTACACCCGCATCCACACAACGCTGGATTTGTGCCACAGTCGCAGCTACATCACAGGTTTCTGTATTGGTCATACTCTGAATACTAATGGGTGCATCACCACCGACATAAACAGAACCCACACGAATTTTACGGGTCGGACGGCGTTGAATTGGATTCACAATCATGATATCGCTCTACCTTGCTGCATTATCGAGACAAACGGAATTCGGCTTTTCCGTTTACAGTATATGGCGATAATGAAATCGACTCATTGTTCAAACTTAATGACACGGCAGTGGCATCATCTAAACGAATTTGGAATGGGGCTTCACCTTGTAAATTTAAAGTTGATGCCTGACGTCCTGTTGCCAATACATTGCCTGCAGAGTCGACAATATGCACTGAAGTTGGACGTGCGAATTGCAAATTCAATTGATCACCTGAAGCAAGTGAGGTTGTGCCAACCGTTGCATTGTCTGAAATGATTTGCACATCAGATTGCAGCACTGCAATTTCAGGTTCAGCAGTGTCTTGACTAGAAGACATCCAGTTCTGAATCAATGCCACCAAAGCCCACAGAAGCAATAAGACGGCAATTGCAATCGCGATACGGGTCAGCCACTTCTTATTACGATCACGGTTGGAACCAGGCAGCTTCCCCATAATTTTGATGGGTGAATTGTTCAAGGCATGGTTGGGCAACAGACCTGTATCGTTGGCATAAATTTCATCAAAACGCTGAATAATCGCAGAAGCATCGACCTGCAAATATTTGGCATAGGTACGATAATAACCTTTAATAAAGGTTGCTTCTGGCAAGGCAGTATATTCATCCTGCTCAAGTGCAGTCAGTGTTTTCAATGGAATTTTCAAATCTTTTGAAACATCAGCCAGATCGCGTTTTTGATTCACACGAATTTGACGAAGGTACTCACCTGGACGTTGAACATTTCCTAATGCATGGGGTACCTGATTGCTCCCCTGTGATGGTTGCGGTGAATTAGGATTTACTTCCATACGGCCTCAGTACTGTACTGTAATTGCAAATAACGTTGGTATTCTTGGCTATTGGGAAATAATGCACGCAGCTGGTTCACTAAAACCTGAGTTCCCAATTGATCGCCATTGGCACGTGCTAAACGAATCCCAATCCATAAGGCACGCGCACCCTGATTTTTTTGCCCGACCGCACGTACAAACTGTTCATACAATTGTCGAGCGGGTGCAAATTGTTGTCTTAAATATAAAATTTCAGACAACTCTAACATTGAAACATAAGAATCGCGGTTGGCTTGCAAGGCTTGTTTGAATGATTTTTCGGCATTCGCGACATCACCCAACTTTAAATAAATACGCCCTACGTTTTCTAATGCTCTAAAACGCTGATCATAACCCAGTGTTGCACCAGCAATACTGAGCTGTTCAATCGCCTCATTATAACGTTCTACTTGATATAAATACGTACCATAGTTGTTACGCGCTTGTGCATTTTGAGGGTCAGCAGCAATGGCACGCTTGAAATAGGCATCGGCTTTTTCTAGATTCAGCTTGCTACCTTCTTGCTGCAACAACACTCCCATCATCATATTGGCAGATGAATCGCGTGAATCGCTTTCCAAAGCTTGATCCAACGCACGCTTAGCAGAATCTAAGTCGCCATTTTTTAAATATTCTGCGGCAAGTTGAGTGCGTACTTGTACTGCTTTTTCTGGGTCTTTTTGTCCGAGCGTTGGCGCTGTGGTTTGACAAGCTGCAGCAAAAATTGCCGAAATACAAACGGTTGTAATTTGTGCGAATTTAAATACAGGCTTATTCAATGGACATCCCCTTTGCGTCTTAATTCGATGCAAGTCGCTTATCTATACAAGTCATTATCCTTGCGAGCGTATAATTTCATTTTGCGCTGCAACTTTCTTTTTCCACTGCTCTGCACGACGGGTACGATCGGCGACTTGTCCGACCAATTGCCCACAGGCAGCATCAATATCATCACCACGTGTCTGACGAATCGTACACACAAAACCTGCATCAGACAAAGTTTTTTGGAAAGAAATAATTCGATTTCGGCTAGAACGCCCATACGGTGCGTGCGGAAATGGATTAAATGGGATCAAATTAATTTTGCTTGGCAGGTTCTTGAGTAACTGAATCATTTGCTGTGCATGTTCAGGATGGTCATTCACACCATCTAACATGACATATTCAATGGTCACGTGTTTACGGGCACTTTCATTGCCATCTTTGCCAATATAACGCTGACAAGCCGCAATCAATTGTTCCAACGGATATTTTTTGTTGATTGGAACCAGCTCATCACGTAATTGGTTATTGGTGGCATGTAAAGAAATTGCTAGGGCAACATCAATGTCTTGTGCCAATTGATCAATTTTAGGCACTACGCCCGAGGTAGATAAGGTCACACGGCGCTTAGACATACCATAGGCAAAGTCATCTAACATGATGCGCATAGAATTCAAAACAGCATCGTAATTCAGCAATGGTTCACCCATGCCCATCATCACCACGTTGGTCACAGAACGCTCACGCTCTACCACTGGCACATCTTCCATGTAGGAATAGTTTGCCATCCACAACTGACCAATAATTTCGGCTTGAGTCAAGTCACGCTGGAAGCCTTGTTTACCTGTAGAGCAAAATGAACAGTCTAGCGCACAACCCACTTGCGATGAAATACACAAGGTTTTGCGTGAGCCAGTTTTATCTTCTGCAGGAATCAAGACAGTTTCGACGAGTGAGCCTTCACCTTCGCCCACACGGAACACCCACTTACGCGTACCGTCTTTAGAATAGTTTTTATGCACCACTTCTGGCGCTTTAATTTCACAAATCTTTTCCAGTTTTTCACGTAACTTGCCCGAAATATTGGTCATTTCGGCAAAGTCTGTAACAAAAAACTGGTGAATCCATTTCATCACCTGCCCTGCACGGAATTTCTTTTCGCCTAACTCTTCAAAGAATTTTTCCATTTGTGGACGTGACATGCCAAGGAGATTCACTTTCTCTGCAGTATTGGACTGTGCAGGAGCGGATGCAGATGCTTGCTGAACATCTGTCGCAGATGCAGCGAGGACTTCTGTACTCATGTGTGTATTACCTAAACCATGTCTAAAGATGAAAGGAGATGCTCAAGAGGTGAGCAAGGGTTTATTCAGAAAATAAAAATTCGGAGAATAAAAAACCAGATAAGCATAATAACACTTATCTGGTTTGAATACTGCGTATTAACGAGTACGTGGGCAAACTTCAGTTTGAGCAAAGAAGTAGTTTACTTCACGCTCTGCAGATGCAACTGAGTCTGAACCGTGAGCAGCGTTTTCGTCGATGCTTACAGCGAAATCTGCACGGATTGTACCAGGTGCAGCTTCTTTAGGGTTTGTTGCACCTAAAATTTCGCGGTGAGCAAGAACTGCATTTTCACCTTCAAGAACTGACACAACTACTGGACCAGAAGTCATGAACGCAACTAGGTCACCAAAGAAACCACGTTCTTTGTGCTCTGCATAGAAGCCTTCAGCTTCAGCTTGAGAAAGGTGTTTCATTTTAGTCGCAACGATTTTAAGACCAGCTTTTTCGAAACGAGCAAAGATGTCACCGATGTGGTTTTTAGCAACTGCATCTGGTTTTACGATAGATAAAGTACGTTCAATAGCCATGATTGGCTCCTTAAGTCAATGTTGACGCGAAAATTTTGCCGCATTATACCGAATAATGGGCTGTTTTCTGCTTTTGATGTGTAAAAAAATTGCTTTTTTCGATATGAAGCAAATTATGCAGATCGACATCGGATAAATCCGTCTGGCTTCACAGCACTATTTTTAACGTGCTTCGTCAATCCACGCCATTTGAATGGCTTCTAACAAACCTTCTGTCGATTTTTCTGGGTTATCTTCAAACTCAGGTAAAGCGCAGACCCACGCGTGTAAATCGGTAAAACGAATCCATTGTGGATCCACATCGGGATGTGCTTCATATAATTCAATCGCAATGTCGATGCTATCTGTCCAACGTAAACCCATGTGTATTCCCTATTCTATTTAAGACAGCGACTACTTTAACAAATTTCACCAAAGCTGCCTGCCTTTCTGTATCTGATCTATAACTTTTCAAATATGATTTACACACATAAAACCATACTTAATGGTACTCAATCACATACATCTGATACTCGGAAACGTCATCCACAACCTGAGCAAAAACAAGCACTGCTTTGTTTGCAGCGCAAGTCAACAATGGAGCAGTAATCCAAATATGGAAAATCGCTTTTATGATGAGTAGCGTTACTCCGCAAGATGATGTTCTCGCGAAACACTCAGCTTCTCATTTTGCTGAATGAAAATATGTGTAGTAAAGTAGGTCGAACCGAAGGTTTATCCAACTGTTTGACCGTAATTAATAGGACTCCGTTATAACTCTTTAGCCCTCTAATCAATAAATTCATACTCAAGTTCTTAATATAAACTTGAGATACAAACCACTTATAAAACAATATTTACATAAGGTGCAGCCAAAATAATCGCACTCGCTACAGCCCCTCCAATCATCGCCCCGACGGCCACATCACTTGGATAGTGCAAACCTAAAATCATACGGGAAATAGCTACCAAAATCGTAAAGGGCAACATCAACATCAACAATACTGGCTGAATATAACCCAACACTGTGGTGGTCATTACTGCATGTAATGTGTGACCCGATGGAAAGCTAAAATGATCTAGCGGACGCTCACCTAAACGAATGACTTGGTGAACCTGATAGGGACGTGGACGAACTGTTTTTTGTTTGAGGTATTTATAAATACCTGTACCAACCGAGCCGCCCAATAAAAGATAAATAATTTGTAAGCTGTAGCCAATGCCCTGCATGATCCACGCGCTTGCTAGCATGACATACCAGAACACGCCATCGCCCAAACGGCTAATAACTTTAAAGAATTGCGCCACCCGCTGAGAGTGGGAAAAATGGTTAAGATACAAACAGCCTTTTAAGTCGAGATCCAGCATTCTTATTTTTGCATTTTTAAACTTCATCAGTTCTCTCCTTTTGGCGCATAACTAAGATGGCATGTATCGCTCCTCTGCCACCTGATATAACGCCTGCTCAAATTGTTGGACTGGGTGTTGCCAGCCAATATTTAAAGTCGCTTTGCGGGCTTTTTCGCCCATTTGTCTAAGGGTTGTAATATCTGGAAGTCGGTGAATATGACCGACTAAATGTGTATGCTGTCCCGGTGGGCTGAGCCAGCCTGTTTCAGTTGGACGAACGTGTAAATTGGCACAAGCATAGTCATAAGCAACCACAGGTAAACCACTGGCCATGGCTTCCAATACTACATTGCCAAAGGTTTCGACCTGACTGGCAAAGGTAAATACATCAGCACTGGCATAAGCTTCTGCAAGCGCTGTGCCACTTAAACTGCCAGTAAAAATAATATCCCCATGCAAATTCATGGCTTCTAGACGCTGACGATCTGGCCCATCACCCACCACCACCAATTTCACAGCTTGTTCCGTTTTTTGGGTCATGCTGTGGTAGGCATCAATAATTAAATTGACTTCTTTTTCTGGCGATAAACGCCCTACATACAACATCACTCGGGTGTTTTCTTCTGCCCCCCAGCGTGCTCTGAGCGCTGTTGAACGAAACTCAGGAGAGAAGTGCTCGACATCGACACCACGCCCAACGATCACCAGTGGCCCTTCCACGCCAAACTGACGCAATGATTTTTCTGTGTCGTGACTCGGCACACAGGTCAGCAAAGTATTGTTATGGAACCACTTTAGATAGTGTTGTATCGGTTTAAGTAAAAAAGCCAAATCAAAAAAGCGGCTAAAATCCTGAAATGCAGAGTGAAAACCACTGGAAACAGGGATACGTTTTGATTTTGCCAAATGCAAGCTTGCCAACCCCAAAGGCCCTTCGGTCACAATATGCACTACATTTGGCTCAAACTCGTCTAGCGCCTGCGAGAGTTTAGACCACTGTGGCCAGCCAAATTGTAAATTATTATATTTAGGAATCGCTTGGGCTTTAACCAGACACTCTTTATAAGGCTGAAACTGGCCATCATGCTGTTTTTGTTCAGGGCGTATGAGCAGAATTTTATGCCCAAGTGTCTGTAAACCTTTGCACAATTGCTGCAATGAACGTGCTACACCATTAATTTCGGGTGGCCAGGTTTCTGTCACAAGGGCGATTTTTAAACGTGGGCGGACAAGGTCTGAGAGTTCAGATTGAGGCTGGCTATTTTTTTGTTGTTGATCTTGTTTGAAATAAAATTTAAATGCATCGCTGTAACGCTCTAATTTACTGCTCTGCTTTGCCAATACATTGCTCATCGCCTTTCTGCTCAATTCTTATTTTATGCTAGTTAGCCTAATACAGCAGCATTGCAATAATATGATGCTTTGGTGACATGTTTGTCATTTTTTATACAATTTTAAAAGCTAGAAACCCCATAATTTGCTGTTAGTCGGCCCAAGAACAGATGAAAAAAAGCAGATATTCAATACCTGCCTGTTCAATACATTATCGTGAGCCTGCTGCACATTAAAACATCTAAAACAGTAAGTTAACGTATAACTCATCGGTATAGCGTCCTGCTGGCGTTGTCAAACTCGGCTGTTCATCTAACCTTACCGCTACACTGTATTTATGCCCTGATGCAGAAGTCTGTCCTTCAATTGGCGTGTTCCACAGATTATTTTTTGCACCCATAATGCGCATACTGGTACGTAAACGGTGAGCACCATTGTTTACAAAACTGCTGCCGTGCTTGTCCCGTAAATTACGACTACTAAACTGAATACTATAACCACGATCACAGCGCACATTAAAACTGGTTGCCGTCTGACTACGGTATTGAGCACTCATTTGCAATAAAGACTCACTCACCGAACCAATGGTGCAGGCCTGTGCAGGAACACAGACCCAACAGCCACACAACAACAGGCTTATTTTTTTTACGATCTCTAATCTTTTCATTTTTCTCACCCTCACTCATCATGCTGACATGCTTACTGACAAATCAAATCCATTTGCGTTGTTTGCGGAACCGTGCCAGCTTTAACTTGAGGTACTTCAAGCTGACTATGGCAAATCTTTCCACCTTTGGTTTTGACTTTTAGCGTATAGCTGCCGGGTTTCACACCATATAAATGTACATTTCCATCACTGCCCACAGGTACAAACTCAGTGGTATCACGACTTAAATACACCTCACTTCCCTGCACAAACGGCTGCTGATCAGCTGTAAGTAAACGTAATATAATCAATCCTGTACGCTGCACAGGAAAATTCACTTTATAACCACGTTGATTCATACCAATCACTTTTTGGCTTGAATATTCAAAGCTGTCATACATGTCTAACTGGTCTTGATCAAAAGACACGTCGTAATTGACGTAAGGTACAATGTCATGCACAAACACATAGCCTTTTTGATTGGTTTTGCCGACTGGTGTTAAAGCCCGTTGTACTTCTACATTTGGAATATCACCGACATTTACCAATGCAAAGGCATTGTCTACGTATTTGGTCATGGCCCATTTTCGATCTAACCAAACCACTGCACCCTGATAATTGGCTTGACTATAGCTAAAACGCTCACTTTCATCGTGGCTTAAATATAGATTACCCATCGGCATTTTCAGGGCGGTATAGGCATTTACCCCAATATCCCCTTCTGTTTGTTGGTGACGCACAGCAAGAGTGTAATCCACACCATTTTGCGTCAGGCTGCTCTGTGCATAACGCAACTGGGTTTGCTCATCAAAATTATGCGAAAGCTGCGCACTGCGGCGTTGGTCAAATTGATAATTCAGTGTTAAATATGCCCCGTCACTATCCTGCACTTTCAAATCTTTATAATAAGAAAACGACAGTGAAGTTTGACGCCCAAACATACGAGAAAAACCAACTGTAAGCATTTGGCTATCTGCAAAGCTATTATTTGCATTGGGATGATAACGGCGCTCTAGATAGTTCACATTTAAGGTATTGATTAAAGGAATATTGAAAATACTGACATAAGCTAAGTTGTCGTATTCCACTGTTTGTGTCATATCGCTATAACCCAAACCACGATATTCAGGACTGTAGTATTTATGACTTGCACCAAGTGCAAGCCGACTTCCATTACGGCTTAACGAAGCGCCAAAGGTATAACCATCGCCCCAATCACTGTGGCTAGACGCAGCATGCGTATCTAACAAGGCATATTTGCTGAGAGATTGCGTCCATAGCAACCCGACATTCTGCATATCTTTGCTATAACTTAAATTGGTTCCTAAAGTCGTGCTGTCTGTAATTCCACGTCTGAAATAAAGGTTGCCAAAAAACTCCCGATAATCATCCGACACGTAGTCGTAGTCATAACGCAGCTTTCCTGCAGAAAAGTTGTATTCGTTCAGTCCTGGTTTGAGTAGTTGCGTGGTGACATAAACTGGAAAAGATTGCACGGTACGATTTCCCAATACATCTTCCACCACCACTTGCGCCTCGCCCGACTGCTGAATATTTGCACCCGTATTTAAGGTATAGTGCCCAGGCGTCACTTGTTGCTGATATAGATTGATGCCATTAATGTATAAATCGACGGTGGATGGCAGTACAGCACTGCCTCTTAAGGTGGGTACATTCCAATAAATAAAGTCTGGATAACTGCTAAAATTTGAACCAAAAGACACACCACCAAATCTGAATGTATCTAATAAAGGATTGTAAACGCTAGTGTTATCACCCAAAGTTAAACGCTGATAACGAGATGGAAATTCTATTTCAAAACTGGTATTCAAACGCAGCAGCTTATCTTGATCTTGTTCTGCCTCTTTGCGATACATCATGCCATTTTTAAAAATCCAGTAATCTTTAAAAATACCAAGCTCCGCCAAGCCATTTAATTCATTGTAATTATCATAACGTGCATACAGCACATCATAATTTAAAAAACCGCCCAACTCTGCTTTAGACGGAATCGCATGGGTTTGGCTCAATTGTGCATCTATAAAATAGCTGGCAGGTACAGTTAATTTAATCGCTTGCAGCGCAAAATCTTGCTCAGACTGAATTTCATTGGTGGTTACAGAACAGAACTGAGTTTGTGCACTGTGTTTTTGTAAACGGTCTTGCTGTAAACCGAGTTGTTGCAAAACCTCGCATTCCATATAGCGTTGCCCATCCTGCTGCAACACTAGACTTTCAATGACACGATCTACGCCATTTAGCCAGACACTATTCAATGCCATTTCAGTATTGGCAGCATTGGCGGGCAATGGTATCCCCCACAGGACACATTGCAGCGCAAAAAACAGTCGAGTTCTATGCATGATTTAGCCCTTCATTTTTAACTCAATGGCTTGCTCACTTTTATCTGTTTCAAGTTTGAGTATGTAATTTTTCAAATCACTGAGTTTGATTTGCCCCATATCAAAGCTGTGTTTTTGTTGATTTAACAAATATTTCATTTCACGTGTGGTTGCGATGGGTTGTTTTTGTTGGTTTAAAATGCTGATTGAAGAAATTTGCACATGCGATGCAGCATGATTTTCTATCTCTAAAAACAAATGGTCGTTTTGATAACGCGGGGTTGCAGTCACCTGAATGGCATCTTGCTTACCCACAAATAAAGGAACAGAAATCGTAAATAAAAATTGGAGAGCGTCTTCTTCCACCACAGGGGCAATTTCTTTAAAAACAATACGCCAAGTTTTTTCTTGCGCCATTTCTTCCTTAGAAAGTGGTCGGCTAAAACCTACGCGTATCACTTGTTGTGCATTCGGTTGTAAAACAAAGTTTTTAGGATTAATTAAGATGTCTTGTTCTGGTTCTAGCACATCTTCACCCTGTGCATTTTGCGACCATTTGTAGGCAGACATTTCAAAGCTTTTCGGTTCAGTAAGATCTGTGGCTTCCATGACTACTGTTGCACTGCGCTGTCGTGCTTTATCGCCCAAATACATTTGAGTCGGTGAAATCACCAAATTTGCATAAACTGCCTCTGCACATAAACAACTTGCGACCAGCACATATTTCAATAATTTTTTCATGCATCCCCCAACAATGTCTGATTACGCTTGTCTTTAGACTAAAAAGTTGACTCCACCCTGTCGGTAAAGCCAACTGATTCAGATTGCGTTCAAGTGAATTAGAATGACACTCGAATGTTGTATTTATCGGTATAGGTACCCGCTGGTTTAGAAATACCTACACCGTCACTTTTAACCAAGACATTGTAAGTACTCCAGCCATTGTTGCCTGGCGCAATATTGGTTTGCTGATCGTTTAACTGAATCAAAGATGGTGAACCCGCACGTTTGGTTTCAACCGTTAAGCCCACTGCATGATTACCTGATTTGGCTGCAGATTTGGTTGTTTTGCCTCCACCAACACGGTTGTCGGTATCGACCAATAAGTTGTAGTTTGCATTCGCCCCAACCATAAATTGACCAGAAGCTTGTGCACCATCTTTTAATGAGATACTTGGTGTTTTCACTTTCAGCTCACAGCGCTTAGGCACAATCACTTGAATTGGAATACTTCCTGTACATGGCCCTTCGTTACATACTGGGGTTGGCTTAGGGTTTGGTTTAGGATGATGATTACCACCCGCCATTGTTACCGTTGAAAAAGCTCCGAAAACCATCAAAGCAGCAGCAGTTTTAATAAATTTAGACATGTCACTTCTCCATAACTCTTATAAAAAACCATTTTTTAATCATTCACTCGCTTGAGATATCGTTAGAATTATTGAAACTCAATCCTTAGCAAGTTTCTTCATTTTAGGTATTTCTCACAAAAATCCATCTATACGCCCCATTTCACACAATTTTTAATAAACTTTGAATTTCAGCAAATTACGAGATTAAAGTACTGTTTTAAATGACATCGCAAAAAACTAGGGAGCAGCTCACTCCCCAAAATTTGTGATCCAAATTTTAGGGATAATGAAAAATATATATTTATTTACATTTAAACCAACACATTGTTTTTATTTAACTTTAATAACATTTTTATTTTAACTTTTGTTACATTTTAAGTGGATTTATTTTTGAAAGAATGGTCAAAATTCGGTTTCTAGTCTAATTTTTACTACACTTTTCACGTATTTGATTCACTATCTCCTATCACATTCGACAGACTGAGCGTTTTTTAAAATCAAATCTCACCAATTGTAGGGATTGCCTCTCGCTATAAAAAAGCCATGTTTTGGGCGGCTGAATTTATCCAAAAGATCAAATTAGTACATCACCAGCTCAACGAAGAAACAGTTGATCATTCATCTATGTCTGTAACGTGAGAAATAAACCTCCCAAGAAGTTTAGCCGTTCAATAACGTAATAGCAGACAAAACAAAACCCCATTCAAGCCACTGCCTGAATGGGGTCATCACACCTGAGTCAGTAATATAGACTCAGGTACACACGCGTGACTTATTTAACGTAAGTCAACCAATGTGCATATTTGTCATTCTTGCCTTGAACTGCATCAAAGAAAGTTTTTTGAATTTCAGTGGTAATTGGGCCACGTGAACCACAGCCAATTACACGGTCATCGTATTCACGAATTGGGGTAACTTCTGCTGCTGTACCTGTAAAGAATGCTTCGTCAGCAATGTAGAATTCATCACGTGTAATACGGCGTTCAACCACCTCATAACCCAAGTCTTTAGCAATAGTGATCACTGTTTGACGCGTAATACCATCTAAAGCACCGCCTGCGATGTCTGGTGTATGTAAAACGCCATCTTTAATTAAGAATACGTTTTCACCAGAACCTTGACATACATAACCTTGTGGGTCCATCAACATCGCTTCATCATAACCTGCTTGCGCGACTTCTTGGTGTGCAAGAATAGACAAAGTGTAGTTACCAGAAGCTTTGGCTTTACACATAGTCACGTTTGGATGATGGTGCGTAAACGATGAAGTTTTAACGCGAATACCATTGGCCATCGCTTCTTCACCTAAATATGCACCCCAACCCCAAGCGGCAACAGCAGCATGAATGGTGTTATTGGTTGCAGCGATACCCAATTTTTCAGAACCAATCCAGATTAATGGACGTAAGTAGCACGATGAAAGTTTGTTTTCACGTACCACGTCAATTTGCGCTTGCTCTAAAGCTGCTTGATCAAATGGTACTTTCATTTGATAAATTTTGGCAGAGTTTAACAAACGCTTAGTATGGTCCTGAAGACGGAAAATCGCAGTTCCGTTTGGCGTTTCATAAGCGCGGACACCCTCAAACACACCCATACTGTAGTGTAAGGTATGCGTTAAGACGTGAATTTTTGCATCACGCCAGTCAACCAATTGTCCATCTTGCCAAATAAAACCATCACGATCAGCCAAATTCATGGCACACACTCCAAATGTTTATACATAGTCATTTTAATCCAACGCAGACATTGCAGTCGGATCAATTAATCTTTGCCATAACTTGCAAACGACCTCACGGGTATCGTACCAGTCCGCAGCATTGACTTGCATGGATTGATTTGCAAGGGCTAAGCGGTGGCTTTCGGCTCGTTCACGGAGATAAGCTTGAATCAATGCTGTCGCATCGTCGCTGGATAAGCAACCTGTTTTTGCGGCATCTTCAAGGATTCTTACGTTGTCGGAATAATGGGCGAGATCAGGATTCGACCCACTCCAGGCTAATACCGCATACTGTGCCATAAATTCGATATCAACGATACCACCTGCATCCTGTTTTAAATGAAAAATTCCATCTTTTTTTTGCTCTTTGGATGAACCCAAATGATCTTTCATTTTTTGACGCATTTTCAGCACTTCACTGCGCACATGTGCTTCTTCACGTGGCTGAGTCAAAATCTGACAGCGCAATACTTCAAACTTGTCACGTAAACGTTGCTCGCCCGCAATACTGCGCGCACGTACTAAGGCCTGATGCTCCCACAACCATGCACTTTTAAGCTGATATTGTTCAAAAGCTCGCAAACTGGTGACCAATAAACCTGCTTCACCCGATGGACGTAAACGGGTATCGACCTCATAGACACGGCCATCTAGGGTTTGTGTGGTCATAAGCGAAACAAACTTTTGCGCAACCCGCATGGCAAATTCAAAACCACTGATGGGTTTCATCCCATCGGTATCGGCTTGTTCATCCATGGCATGCACAAAGACCAAATCCAAATCTGAACCATAACCCAGCTCAATCCCACCGACCTTACCATAGCCTATAATCGCAAAAGCATTATGTTCTAAACCACAGCGCTGCCCTTCACTGTCGAGCGGATAACCATGCTTTTTAGCCGTAATTTGATACGCCAGTTGCAACGCTGCATTTACTGTTACTTCGGCAATATCCGTCAGCGCATCGGACACTTTCATCAAGTGGCTTTCTGCCAATACATCACTGGCTGCAACCGTGAGCACATTGGATTTTTTGAATAAACGCAGCACCCGCATTAAATCTTCAACTTCATCCAGCTCAATACGCAGCAATTGCTGGCGTAGCGAATCTTCCAAATCACTACGCTTCGGCAATTCAAAATCCATAGATAGAAATTCATCCAACAACACAGGATATTGAGTCAGTTCTTCACAAATCCATGGGCTGACCGTGGCCATTTTTACCAAGCGCTGTAAAGCTCCCTTGCTTTCAATCAGCATCACCAAATACACAGTACGGCGTAGTACAGACTCCACCAATGGCATTAAACGCATCAATGCCATTTGTGGATGTTCTGATTGCAACACCGCTTCAATCAAGTGTGGCCAAAAGGTTTTTAAACGCTGTAAAGCTTTGGCTGTGAGTTTTTTTATGCCGTGCCCATACCAAAACTCATGTACTAGGTTTTTCGCTTGATCATCCAGTACCGCATTCAGTTGTTTTTCCAGCTGACTATAATTTTCTAGCAAGGAATCGGGTTCATTTTCTTTAATTAAATGTTCAAACTGATAAATCACTTTGACACGCTTTTCATTCAGGGTCTGCATGAAGCTGTCCCAGTCAGCAAAACCCAAGGTATCGCTAATACGTGCACGTAGTTCAGGTTCGGTAGGTAGGGCTTGGCTTTGCTGATCATTCAAGGCTTGAATAGCATGCTCAACCCGGCGCAGGAACAAATAGGCATCTTCTAAATCCAGCACCGCTTGCGGCTCTAATAATTCTGCCTCACCCAAATGGCGTAAATTGACTAAACATTGACGGTCTTGCAATTCCAGCTTTGAGCCACCGTAAATCAGCTGAAAAACCTGTACGATAAACTCAACCTCACGAATTCCCCCCGCACCCAGTTTAATATTGTCTTCAATATTACGGCGCTGCACTTCGCGCTCAATCATGGCTTTCATTTCGCGCATGGCTTCAAAGGCAGTGTAATCGACATATTTACGAAATACGAAAGGTCGGGTCATCTCCAACAGTTCATCGCCTTCTTGCCCGCCCGTGATAATACGTGCCTTAATCCATGCATAGCGCTCCCATTCACGTCCATGCTGACTTAAGTATTTTTCCAATGCCACATGACTAATGGCCAAAGCTGAACCATCGCCCCACGGACGTAAACGCATATCAACACGAAATACAAAACCATCTGCAGTGATGTGATCTAGCAGATAGATCAGCTTTTGTCCCCATAAAATACAGAATTGCTGTACTTCAATGCACTTGCGTCCGTTGGTTTCGCCTTGTTCATCAAAAGCAAAAATCAGGTCGATGTCACTGGATAAATTCAGCTCCTGTGCGCCATGCTTACCCATAGCCACCACAATTAAATCCTGCACTTTGCTGTTATATCCCATTGGTTCACCATGTTTGGCAACCAGCGGAACTCGCGCAAAATCTTTGGCCACTTGCACACAAATATCGGCAAAATCAGAAAGTTCTTGCGTCAGTGTCACCACATCGGTCAGTTGATTGGCATCTTGCCAAATCCAGCGGAACATTAAACGCGCACGTAAAATGCGCAGGGTTTTCATCCACAGGGTTTCATCACTGATGTCTTGTAAAGTCGAAATGACCAGTTGATGAATATAATCGGCACTCAGTGGTTTCAGAAATTGGTCAATTGCATAATCCTGTTGTAACAAGGCTTCGTGATTTGCCAAGACTTGTTCTGCGTATTGACTGGCATGTAATGTTTTTTGCAATTGTTCCGCATTCATTTTCACAACCTTAAACCGAGCTTTATTTTAAAGTTTTGTCAAAAGACAACTTTCTAGTTATAACAGCAGTTGCCTGCAACAAGGAAATAAAATTGCAGTGATCTGTAAAATATCTCTATTTTGAAAATATACCCATAAAAAAACCGAAGCCTAAACTTCGGTTTGATTTACTAGATGCAATGCTTATTCAGCATCTAGCATTAAATCTGCGCTCATGCCTACAGTATTAAAGCCTGCATCGACATACAGAATTTCACCTGTAATACCGTTGGCCCATGGTGAGCATAGGAATAATGCGGCATTACCAACATCTTCAATCGTCACGTTACGTTTTAACGGTGCAACTTTTTCATTCAGGTCTAACATTTTACGGAATGATTTAATGCCTGATGCTGCAAGGGTACGAATTGGACCTGCAGAAATTGCATTTACACGAATACCCTCCGCACCCAAGCTTGAAGCTAAATAACGCACGCCTGCTTCCAAAGAAGCTTTGGCCATACCCATCACGTTATAGTTAGGCATAACACGTTCAGAACCTTGATAAGTCAGCGTCAATACGCAACCTTGGCGAGCTTGTAATAATGGTTTTGCAGCACGTGCCATTGCAATTAAGCTATAAGCACTGATGTCATGTGCAACTTTAAAGCCATCACGGTCAGTAACATCGGTAAAGTCACCATCTAAAGTATGTGCAGGTGCAAAACCAATAGAGTGAACCAAACCGTCTAAACCATCCCAGTGTTTCGCCAATTCAGCAAATGTTTGCTCAATTTCTGCATCTACACCAACATCACATGGCAAAACAATACTTGAACCAAATTGTGCAGCGAATTCATCAACACGTTTTTTGAGTTTTTCATTCGGATAAGTAAATGCTAATTCTGCACCTTCACGATGCAATGCTTGTGCAATACCAAATGCGATAGATAATTTACTTGCAATACCTGCAATTAAAAAACGCTTACCCGCCAAAAGACCTTGTGCCATGTGAAACTCACCTAGATATATTTCGCTGTATCATGCCAATTCTGAACACAGAGTGAAATTGCATAATGCGCCTTTTTTTGCAGATTATGTAAAAACTTTGTCTTGTCCTGAAATAGATTGACAGTATTCCACTTCAAACCGAGTTAAGCAATTAGCTCGGTTTTAGTTTGCTC